>CBDUXC010000009.1:0-13930 GCA_965371065.1 uncultured bacterium | reverse complement strand
TCTTCGACATCTCGTCGGGTGACTACGTGAGTTCGTTCCCCTTCGACTTCGGCGGTGAAGTATAAACCCTTTTCGGTCTCGACGGTTTTTAAGTCCTCGGGTTTTATGCCCCACTTCTTCCGAAAGCCTTCGCCGGCTTGGGTAAGCTTCCCGTCGGCGTCGTACGCGGCAGAGGCCGGCGGGCCGGTCTCCGTCGTTATTTTCCGAATCTGCTCGGTTGGAAGACCGAACGCCAACAAGACTAGACGCCGCGGCGTACCGTAAGCGACCACCGGAGACGCCGGGACGCGCGAATCTTCGAAGGCCTTTAACGCGTTAGCTTCGAGCTGCTCGGAGAGAGACGATACCGCCGACGGCGGCAGCTCCTCGCACCCTATTTCGAACAGCAGGTCCGGCATCTAGTCGGCGTCCTCCTCGCTCTCGAACCGCGCGAGCCACCGCCCGGCGACGCCCCGCGAAAGGGCCCGTACCCGGCCGATGTAAGCGGCGCGTTCGGTTACGCCGACCAACCCCCGGCTGTCGAGCAGGTTGAACGCGTGACTGCATTTGAGCAGGTAATCGTGGGCCGGGCGTACGAGGTCCGTTTCGATTAACCGTTTACATTCGGCCTCGTACATATCGAAGAGCGCAAAGAGCATCTCCGGGTCCGCCGCGTCCATCGCGTAGACTGATTGCTCGTACTCTTCTTCCCGGCGTACCGCGCCGTAGTCCATCGGCCCCAGCGGTCCTTCGCCGAATGGTATGTCGTAGATGCTGTCCACGCCCGCCAGGTACATCGCGATACGCTCGAAACCGTACGTCAGCTCGGCGGAGATGAGCTTCAGGTCGTAGCCGCCCATCTGTTGGAAGTAAGTGAACTGGGTTATTTCCTGGCCGTCGAGGAGTACCTGCCACCCGAGGCCCCAAGCGCCCAGCGTGGGCGACTCCCAATCGTCCTCGTCGAAACGCAGGTCGTGCTCGGCCGGGTCTATACCGATGGCTTCAAGGCTTCCTATGTACTGTTCCAACACGTCATCAGGGGCGGGTTTAAGGACGACCTGGAACTGATAGTGCATATAGAGCCGGTGGGGGTTTTCGCCGTAGCGGCCGTCGCGGGGACGACGGGCCGGCGAAACGAAGGCCGCGCGCCACGGGTCCGGCGAAAGCGCGCCCAGGAACGTCCCCGCGTGAAACGTACCGGCGCCGGACTCGACGTCGCCCGGCTGCAGCAACAAACAGCCCCGGTCAACCCAGTATCGGGAAAGGGCGAATATAAGGTCCGGCAAGGTCGTTTTTGACGCCATTATTAAGGTTGTAACGGACGACAATAAGGAGCGTTATAGTATCGTTTCAAGGTATAGATTGCAAGGACATAATCCGTTATGCCGGCGTCCGTAGATACGAAAAACCGGCCCGCGGGGGCCGGTGTCTCGAAGTTCGACCTGTTTATAGCATCCTGCGTATATTGATATCGGTTAACGTTTCACCCGACGATACCGATACCGTCGTCGGCACCCACGTCGTCCCGGCGAAGTTACCATAGTACCCGATTCTGTCGGTCCCCGGCGTATACTCCAAATTCCCGTCGGCGTCTTCCACGGCGCAGACATAATAATTCGTGTTCGGTTCTACGAGGTATATTCGGTAGTTGCCGTTATTCCCCGTCAGGTTGGCGTTCGAGAGGGGCGCTCCAGCGGCGAGCAGCTCGCCTTCGTCCAGCAGTATAACGATAGCGCCGACGATGGCTACGTCGTTGTCAGATACGTTACCGGCGATAGTTCCTTTCTCGAGCACTTCGGAGCACGCGCCCAGCGTTAGAGCGACCACCGCCGTTAGAACTACGAGCACGATTAGCCTCATATAATATCCTCCTTCTTTATCGGTGTTTGGATTGCCGTGATATTAAATCGGTTTAAACCTTTATCTACTCCTCTTCCGACGGGGCGGTCTCCGCCGTTTCGCCGCGTGAAGGGCCGGCCAGTTTAATGTCGCAAAGGTACAAGTAAGTCTCGACCTCGGTTAAGTCTTCGGCCGGCGCGTCCTCGTCGGTCTCGAGTAGGTACTTCAACCGTTTCAGGTACTTCTGCGCCTCTTCATAGTCGCCGATGTCGAGCCAGATAAGGCCCAGGCGCCGGACCGGCGGACGGTACGCCGGCGCCAGACCGGCCGCGCTCTTGAAAGCCTTTACGCTGTCCTCGAGCCGCCCCAGCCGAAGCATTACGACGCCTTTATTGTACCACGTTACGGCGTTGCTGGGCGCGATAACGAGCGCTTCGTCGTACTTCGCGAGCGCTTCGTCGTACCAACCCTTGCGACGGTACAGGACGCCTATATTCACGAGCGGTTCGTCGTACCGCGGGTCCAGGCTCGCGGCCCGCTCCAGCGCCTCCAGCGCTTCGGCGGACCGCCCGAGATATAGGTACGCCGCGCCGGCCTCGTTGTTCGCCTTCGCGTTTTCTTTATATTTCCCTATACCGTCGTAAAACTTCCGGGCGGACGTCGGGCGCGCGTCTTTCTCGCCTTTACGTTCGGCCGCGGCCGCGGCGTCGGCCTGGCGCTGCGCCTCGGCTTCGCGAATCGCCGCCGGCGTACCCAGGGCTACCTCGGCGACCTCGGCGACCTCGGCCCAGCGCTCGTCTGCGTTCCCCTCGGCCAGGAGTGCGGCCAGCTCGTCGGGCGTGTACTCGCCGGCTTCGCCGGCCTGCTTCAGATCGTAGAGTTTGTCGAAAGGGCTTTCCTCGGGTGCTTCGCCTTCGCCGAAGTCGCCCTGGGCGAAAGATAAGACGGCTGCGCCGACCAGAATATGCAACGTAACGAACCCTTTTACCATCGAGGTTCATTATAGGGGAGAGGGCGGGGAAGGTCAAAGGGAAAAGGAGTATTAACCGCTATTTGATTTTGTATACGCAGACGGTGGAAGGGACGCCGGCGACAAGGTATTCGCCGTCGGGGGTGATGAAGCTACTAATTGGCCCGCTATCATCGTAATTAGAAGTTATCGAAGATGTTTCAATCCCCTCTTGATAAACCGATAACTCGAAAATCCCTTTTCGGTTATTATCGAAGAACTCGGAAACAATTATCGCGACCGACCCGTCGTTAGATACATCTCCGAAATAGATAGCCCTATTTACCTCGAACATATCATTGATTTCGTAAACCGCCTTACCGGTCAGCATATCGAAAACTAACGATTGGTTATTGTTCCCCATTACTAGCGATAAATACCTTTCGTTGTCTGATACGGCTAAGTACCATTCTAACTCGGGTCCCGGTAGCAGGTAACTCCATAGCTCGTTACCCGACCCATCATATACTTCTAAAATCGTTTCGTTCCTATCCAAAAACCTATAACTTTCTAATGCGATTCGGTCTTGCTCCATATGAGATATTTGTTCTTTCGTAAACTCTTCTTTCACTATGTAAGCCGATATTCCTACCTGGCAGATATAATTACCGGACCCATAAAAAACGTTACCCCTTACGTTAGCTACGCCCGGCCAGCAAACCGTATTCGGGTTTAGCGTAAACTCGAGTTCCCCGTACTCATTAAAAACCTTAGTCCCACGTTCGACCCCTTTCTCCATTATAGCGTCTTTGTTTATGTTCAGTCGGTCCGCTGCTATAAACCAGTCATTATCTCTATCGAAAGGGCCGATGGTCATCCCCAGCGGGTAATCGTCGTCTATGTACCCTAATAAGTCCCCTTGACCGTTATAAACCTTTAGACCGTAGCATTTATCATTATAATATCCTAAATTGGCTATTATAAACTTCTCCGTCGTCCGGTAAGGAGCTACCCAGCCCCTAGACGCTATGGTAGATACTAAACTCCCATCAACACCGTACACTTCTTTAAACCTAAAACCGGCGTCTTCGCCCGAATGGTAGTACGAAGTTTCTTTGACGTACGCTCCGTTATAACCAATTGGATGTAGTTTACAATGTTCGCCGGGATCGCCGGTTACGGTATGTTTTACTCCAAGGTTCTCGTCGAAATAAACTAGGACGTCCGGCGACCTATCAGGTCCGTGCGTTTTACCCTCTAGTATAAAAGGCGTCGAATCGCTATCCAGGTTTATTGCTGACGCCAGTTCCTCATCCCTATAAACCGTCTCGTACCCGTCGTCGGTAATCTTATACTCTGCGATAAGCTCCAGCCCATCGCCCTCGACTATTAAATCCGACGCGGATACGGTAGGTGTAAAAACCGTCGTGGATAACACGGCTATTAAAAACCTACACATATTATCGACCCCTTCATGACCTATAGTAAAATAAAAGGCTTTCGAGTTACATCACGAAACAAAAACGACCGGTCCCGAGCCGGTCGCATTAGTTTTGGCGGAGGCGGGAGTCGAACCCACGACATCGCGGATATGAGCCGCGTGCTCTAACCACCTGAGCTACTCCGCCTGAGCCGCGTAGTATATAACATCAGCGTCCGGGAATCAAGAAGATACTATCGGCGCCCGACTTTAGGCTTCTTGTCTCTCTTGTTCCAGATGGACCGTCTGGACCGGGAACGGTATCTCGATACCCTCTTTCTCGAAGCGTTTTTTAAGCCGTTTGATGAACTCGTGCTTCATCACGAACTGGGCGCCGTATTCGTTGACCCGAAGTACGACCATAAAGTTTATACTCGAGTCGCCGAACTCCTGGAACCTGACGACCGGTTCGTAGTCGGTTACGCCGCCTTCGAGCTCGGTCAGCACCTTTTTGGCTTCCTCTTTCGTCACCCGTTCGACTTTCTCCAGGTCGCTGTCGTAAGCTACGCCGCAGTGAACGTATAGCGACAGCTCATTTTCGGGCATATTGAAGTTTGTGAAGATGGCATCGGCGATCTTCGAGTTCGGAACGACTATTAAGTTGTTGGGAAACTCGCGTATGGTCGTGTTCCGCCAGGTGATGTCCTCGACGAACCCCTTCTGGCCCGAATCGAGCATAACGTAGTCGCCGGGCTTCATCTTCCGCGAGATAATTATCTGGATACCGGCGAACAGGTTCGAGAGCGTATCCTGGAGCGCCAGCGCGACGGCCAGACCGCCGACGCCAAGGGCCGTGAGTAGGGGCGTAATCGAAACACCCAGGGCTTGAAGTATTATCACGAAGCCCAATATTAGCACGAGGGCCCGGGCGATGTTAACGAAGATAGAAGTCGCCGGAAGCGCGTCTTCCTTGGCGGTATACATCCGCACCAGGCCGGCGGCGACCCTCGAAAAAAGCACGGTCCCAAGGAGTATCAGGATGACCGTCAGGAATTTGCCGATAAGGCCCCGGACGGACTCCTCGAACGGGAAGACGCCGATGGCCGCGTATATCCCTATTAACCAGAAGATGAGGGTGGTTAATCCCCTGGGCGCCCGAACCAGCAGGTCGTCGGCCTCCCACTTCGTCTTCTCGGCCGCCTTTTTCAGTCGTCGGAGAACGATTTTTTCGATGACGAACCCTAGAAAGAGCCCGCCGACGACCAACGACGCCGACAGGATTATCGTATGAAGAGTAATCTGTTCTGTTATCATTTGGAACTCCTTCGTGGCTTAAGCGGTTCCTTTATCGTATCGCATCCTTAATCAGCCGGTATTATCGTTTAACTCGGCCGATTTGACAAGGGGAAATTGAGACTACGGGGGCTGGACCGCGCAGGACGCTAATTTATGTGGAAACCTGACCTCGATAATGGTATATTTTAGGCGAACCTTCCCTGGATATTATGCCGACGCCTTTAGAGATAATACTCAAGAACGTCCTCGGCGAAATCGAGGGCCTTTTTACGATTGAGCGGTACTACGTTAAACCGCCGGGTATCGCGTTTGTCGCGAAACCGAAGTACCCGGCGGTCGACTATAAAGCGGAGACCGTAAAAAAGCTCACGTCCTTCGGGTACTACGTCCGTTTTACGGAGGCCGGCGACCTCGTACTGGTCGAAATTGCCACGAAGCCGTTTAAGGCGCGCCGAAAGAAGTACTGGGTAAACGTCGTGCTGTTCGGCGTAACGGTCGTAAGCACCGTCGCCGTCGGTACGATGAACGCCGGCGGGAACCTGTTCAATCCCATGGAGTGGGTAATCGGCGTTCCCTTCGCCGCGGCGCTGTTGGGCATTCTTCTCTGCCACGAATTCGGGCACTATATCGCGTCGCGCATCCACCGCATAGCGGCGACCTTGCCGTACTTCATCCCGTTCCCCAACATCGTCGGGACGATGGGCGCGTTCATCAAGATGGAGTCGGCGGTACCGGACCGCCGGGCGCTGTTGGACGTGGGCGCCGCCGGACCGATAGCCGGGTTCGTCATCGCCGTCCCGCTCACGGTGGTTGGGATACACCTGTCGCCGGTCCTTCCGCCGGCGGCCGCGGCGGGAGCGGGCGAGATGTTCGGCTTCGGTACCTCCATCCTGTTCGAAACGTTGGTACGGCTCGTTAAAGGCCCGCTGCCGTCGGACGCGCTAATTCAGCTTCATCCCCTAGCGTTCGCCGGGTGGATAGGGCTGTGGGTAACGGCTCTGAACCTGTTGCCCGTCGGCCAGCTTGACGGCGGACACGTAATGTACGCGATGTTCGGGCGCCGGTCGATCTGGGTCGCGCGGATAGCGTTCTTCGCCCTCATCCCTCTGGGGTTCTTATGGTTCGGGTGGTTTCTGTGGGCCGCTCTGATACTGCTCTGGGTGCGGCTACGCCACCCGCCGCCGATAAACGACGGGATTAAGCTCAACCCTGTCCGTATGACCGTCGGGTGGGCGGTGCTAATTATCTTCGTACTTACGTTCATCCCGGTGCCTTTCTCGATAATGTAGGCGGCGTTTATGGATATTGGACTGGTCGGCCTTCCGAACGCGGGTAAGACGACGCTCTTCAACGTCCTCACCGGCTGCGAAGCCGAGGTCGGTTGCTATCCGTTCACAACCGTCGAGTCCAACGTCGCGACGCTGCCGGTCCCCGACCCGCGGCTAGATAAACTCACCGAGCTTGTCTCTGCCGTCGAAGTGCGTCCGGCCCACGTCAAAGTCGTGGATATCGCCGGGCTGGTGGAGGGCGCCCACGCCGGCGAAGGGTTGGGGAACCGGTTCCTCGCGCATATCCGGGAAATGGACGCGGTGGTGTACGTCCTGCGCTTGTTCAAAGACGACGAAGTAGCGCCGGCCGGCCGCAAGGAGTTGCCGGAAGCGCCGGACCCGGAAGGCGACCTGGCGGTCCTTAATACCGAATTACTCCTGGCCGATATGGCGGCGGTCGAGAAGCGGTTGGATAAAGTGCGCCGGAAGGCGAAAGGGGAAAAGGGCGAATCGGAAGAACTACACGTTTTAGAGAAGTTGTTACCGGGACTGGGAGAAGGCGCTCCGGTCCGGGGTATGCCCCTAGGCGACGCGACTCGTGAACTAATCGGCGAGCTCTTCCTCTTAACGGCCAAACCGGCCGTTTACGTCGCGAACCGGGGCGCGCCCGACGACACTAACGAGAATAAGGCCGCGTCGGCGATAGCGGCGGCCGCCGAGCGCGACGGCGCCGTCCCTTTGAACGTTTACTGCGGACTTGAAGCCGAGCTAATGGGCCTGCCCGACGACGAAGCGGCCGCGTTCCGGGACGAACTGGGTATCGGTCCGCCGGCCCGGGAAGCGGTTATGAAAGCCGCGGCCGGGCTCTTGGACCTTGTTACGTTCTATACGGTCGAAAACGATATCGTAAGCGCGTTCCGGGTACCGGGCGGGACGCCGGCGAAGGCCGCCGCCGGTAGGATACACAGCGACCTGGCCGAGAATTTTATCCGGGCCGAGGTCGTATCGTATAACGACGTGGCGGAGCTAGGGAGCGTTCAGGCGGCCCGGGACCGGGGGTTAATACGGACTGAAGGACCCGCGTACGTCGTGCACGACGGGGATATAATGAAGGTCAGGCATGGGTAGGTGGAAACGGATTAAAAGAGGGTGAGTCAGATGCTGCTCAAACCGATACGATTAGCGACTACTGCGGGATTACATGCTTTATTACTTGTTACTATAGGATGCCTTAGCCCGTTGACTTCACCTCGCAAGGAGTATAAGGACCCTTGGGTGAACCCCGACTGGCGTATTGAGACGGTGGACAGTAACGGTTCGCGGGACCAATCGATTACTTTAGACTCGTTAGGAAACCCGCGTATATCTTATAGTAGTAATTCGACAGGCGCTACGTATTTGAAATACGCGTACAACGACGGGGACCATTGGGAAATAGAGACAGTCGAAGCAATCGGTTCAAACTCACCTTCTATCAAGTTAGATTCGTCTGGGCGTCCGTGCATTGCTTATGGTTCTTCGGACGGCGAAACGGTAAAATTCGCCTTAAAGGACAGCGACACCTGGCAAATAGAGACGGTAGGCGAATGTTATGCCCACGCACCGATATCTGTTTCCCTCGCGCTGGACGGGTCGGATACCCCTCATATTTCTTATGTTGATTACCTGAAACACGAACTTAAGTACGCAGTACGTGACGGCGGGACGTGGCGCATCGAGACTTTAAGGACAAACGACGTCAAGGACCCAACCATTATCGTTGTCGATTCCCAGGGCAACCCGTGTATTTCGCACGCGGTAGAATCGGGCGAAGGTATAAAGTTCGCTATATGGACCGGATTAGGTTGGGAAAAAGGCACAGTCGATCGAGAGACCGGCGGGTGTCGTTATAACGGTATCGCCGTGGACCCTAACGATATAATCTACATAGCTTACAGTTGCTGGGACGGTTTAAAATGCGCGACTCGCCTGGCTTCGGGGTGGGAGGTCGAGACGGTTGACAGTAATTCTATAGACGAATTATCGTTGGCGTTAGACCCGTTAGGTAATCCCCATATAGTTTACGTTAACAATAGTTACTACGGCGGGGCCCTTAAATACGCTTGGCGCGATAATTCAAAATGGAACACCGAAGTAATCTACACGGAAGTCGACGGACGTATTTATGTTATGAACCCGTCTATCGATATAAGCTCGTCGGGCTTGCCGTATATAACGTACTACGACTACCGGGATGGTAGCCTAATGTATGCTTATCGGGTAACACCCCCGAAATAGCCGATACCCCAATATCCTTGTTTTCCCCCCTCCGATATGCTATCTTTTCCACGCTAAACCTCGATATATCAATACCGAAAGGAAACCCGCTTGAAGAAGGTCCTGAAAACCGTACTGCCGTGGGCGATAATAATAATTTTCGTCGTCTCCCTCTATTACTTCTTTCTCGCGTCGCAGGAGTTCGAGGCGAAGATAAGCTATACGAAGTTTAACGACCTGGTCGAGAAAGGGGTCGTTAAAGAGGTTCATATACAGGACAACAACATCAAGGGCGAACTGAGCAAGGAAAGCCACACCGAAGGCGATGCCCGGCCCTATAAAAAATTCAAGACCACCGTCCCCGTAATGGACTACGAATACGTCCAGGCCCTCGAGGAGAAAGGGATAAAGATCGAATCGAGCGACGCCAGGACCGGCTGGTGGGCGATAATACTCTCGGTGGGGCCGTATATACTACTATTCGCGTTTTTCATCTGGCTCTTCCGCCGGATGCAGGGACCTAACAATAAAGCCATGTCCTTCGGCAAGAGCAAAGCCCGCTTCTTCGACGAGAGCGAGGTCGAAATAACCTTCGCCGACGTAGCCGGGGCCGAGGAAGCCAAGGCCGAGCTCGAGGAAGTAATCGAGTTCCTTAAAGACCCCCGGAAGTTCCAGCGGTTGGGCGGTAAAATCCCCAAGGGCGTCCTGCTCGTCGGTCCGCCCGGTTGCGGCAAGACGCTCTTGGCGAAGGCCGTCGCCGGCGAAGCCGGCGTGCCGTTCCTGTCCATATCCGGCTCCGACTTCGTCGAGATGTTCGTGGGCGTAGGCGCCGCCCGGGTCCGGGACCTGTTCGAACAGGCAAAAGGAAAAGCGCCGTGCATCATCTTCGTAGACGAGCTCGACGCGGTCGGGCGGCTCCGCGGCGCCGGGCTAGGCGGCGGCCACGACGAACGGGAACAAACGCTAAACCAACTACTGGTCGAGATGGACGGTTTCGAAAGCAACGAAGGCGTTATAATGCTCTCGGCCACCAACCGACCCGACATACTCGACCCGGCGCTCCTGCGACCCGGTCGTGTGGGCCGGCAGGTTATACTCGTCCGGCCGGACATCCGGGGGCGCTCCGGGATACTCGAAGTTCACACCAAGGACATACCTACCGCCGACGACGTGAACCTGGAGGAGATCGCCAAAGGCACGCCGTACTTCTCAGGTGCCGACCTGGCCAACCTGGTCAACGAAGCGGCGCTCCTCGCGGCCCGGAAGGACAAGAACCTGGTCGAAATGGAGGACTTCTGGGAAGCCCGCGATAAAGTAATGATGGGGCCGGAGCGCAAGAGCCGGGTTATAAGCGAAAAGGACAAACGCGTCGCTGCGTACCACGAGGTCGGGCACGCGCTGGTCGCGAAACTGACCGAAGGCGCGGACCCGGTCCATAAGGTAACGATTATCCCCAGGGGTATGGCCCTGGGGCTGACCCAGTCCCTGCCCGAGGAAGAACGGTATATGTACTCCGAGGAATACTGCCATATTATCCTTACGCATATGCTCGGCGGACGGGCGGCCGAAAAGCTTGCTTTTAACAGCATGACCTCGGGCGCGGGCAACGACATAGACAAGGCGACGGACCTGGCCCGGAAGATGGTAACCGAGTGGGGTATGAGCCCTAAGATCGGGCCGGTGGCCTTCGGCGAACGCGACGAGGCCGTCTTCCTGGGCCGCGAAATCGCGACCCACCGGGACTTCTCCGAGGAGACGGCCGAGACCATCGATACGGAGATACGCCGAATAATAGACGACGCGTACGACCGGGCTTTTAACTTGCTGAAGAAACATAAAAAGGACCTCGAGATAATCGCCGAGGTACTCCTGGAACGCGAAACGCTGACCGGCGAGGAAATTGACGTCCTGCTCGACGGCGGCGAGCTCCCGCCTATGGAGGTCGTGAAAGCAGTCGCCGAGAAACCGGCGGAGAAGGACGAAAAGAAGGCCGAGCAGGACGTCAAAGAAGAACCGGACACGCTCGGCGAGCCGGTATTAGAGACCTAAGCGGATAGGAGAGCAGTATAGAAGCTCGAAGCGTGCATATAGGCGGGCCGGCGGAAGCCGCCCGGCTGATGGAAGCCGTCGGGGTGAACGCCGACGGCGTTCGCATAATGGAGCCGAAAGCGGCGTTCAGAACGGTACTCGTAAAGGGGCTTTCAGCCGGCGCCGCCAACGTCGTAAAGCAGCAGATGCTCTCGCTAAGCGGCGAAGCCGCCGTCGCGTCGGGCGTGGTTAACTGTTCGGCGGACAGGTCCGACGCGTTGTTGATGGGGACCGAGAAGCAGATGCTGCGGCTAGCCGAGTCGCTCGCGCACCAGCCCTTTGGCTTGCCGGCCCTGGGCGAAGAGCTCAAGAAGATACTCGGGCCGAGGCCCGGGACGTTGATCTGCGCCGGGCGGGAGCTGTCGCTTGAGCGGCCGCTTGTGATGGGGATACTGAACGTAACGCCCGATTCGTTTTCCGACGGCGGCGAGTTCTACGGCACCGAAAAGGCTGTCGCCCGCGCCGGGGAGATGCTTGACCAGGGCGCGGATATAATAGACGTCGGGGGCGAGTCCACGCGCCCCGGCTCCGCGTACGTAGACGAGGAGGAGGAACTACGCCGGGTGATGCCGGTCGTCGAAGCCGTCGCTTCGGACGCCGTCGTATCCATAGATACACGGAAGTCCGCGGTCGCCCGGAAAGCCCTCGGTGCGGGCGCGGCGATAGTCAACGACGTGAGCGCCGGACGAGAAGACCCGGAGGTCGCGGGGGTCGCCGCCGAGTTCGGCGCGGCGATGGTCCTGATGCATATGCTCGGGACGCCGGCCGATATGCAGGCGGACCCGCGGTACGACGACGTCGTAGGCGAGGTCCGCGACTTCCTGGGCGAACGCGCCGAGTGGGCGCTGGACGAAGGCGTCGAGTCGGTGGTCGTGGACCCGGGGATCGGCTTCGGCAAGACGCTGGAGCATAACCTGGAGCTATTACGCAATATTCCAGCGATTACCGACTTGGGTTACCCCGTCTTAGTCGGCCACTCCCGGAAGTCGTTCATCGAGAAGCTGCTGGGCCTTCCGGTGGAGGAGCGGCTGGCGCCGTCGCTTGCGGTGGCCGTCGAAGCGGCACGCCGGGGCGCGAACATCCTGCGCGTCCACGACGTTAAGGAGACGGTGGAGGCGTTCGCGATGGTGGGAGCGTTGCGTCAAGATTGATACGAATTGATTTATCGGGCGGTGCTTGACGAGCGGAGCATCGAACGCCGACTTCAGTCGGCGTGAAGGATATAACGCGAGTGAAAAATATATAAACCTTGCCCACCGCCGACTACATAATACTCTCCGACAAGTTCTGGACCGGGACCGGCGCCGAAATTGGTTTCGCCGCGGTCGCCGGCGGGCGCATTACCGCCGTCGGCCCGCCGGCCGAGGCTGAACCGTTGATTAACGCCGGCGTACCGGTCAAGGATTTTACCGGGAGGGTGGTTCTCCCCGGGCTCTGGGACGCCCACGTACATTTGCTGATGACGGGCGTCGACTTGTTCTGGACGGACCTCACGGGCGCCGGTTCTATAAGCGAAATACGGGACCGTTTACGGGAGCAATTAAAAACCGGCAAAGACGAGCTGCTCGTCGGCTCCGGGTACGACGACGCGTTCCTGGCCGACGGACGTATGCCTGACGGCGCGGACCTGGACGCGGTCTCGGTGGAACGTCCTATTGTAATCTTCAGGGTCGACGGGCATTCCCTGGTACACAACGAGGTCGCTCGGCGTTATCTCGATATAGACCCGGGTTGGCCGGGAATAGAATTTGGCGCCGACCGTAAGCCGACCGGGCGGGCTTTCGCTCGGGCGAACGAAGAGATACGCAACCTTATATTCGACCGGATGTCGCAGGGGTTCAAGCGGAAGGCTTACCGGGCCGCGTCCGGGCTGGCGGCCCGGGCCGGCTGCGCGGCCGTATGCGCGCTGGAGGGCGGCGAGCTCTTCGGCGACGAAGATTTAGAGATACTCCAGGGGATACAACCGGAACTGCGCATCCATACGGTTTTATATAATCAGTATCCTGACGTGGCTTCGAGCCGGCGCCTGGGCTTGAACCGTATCGGCGGGTGCATCCTGGCCGACGGGAGTATCGGCTCGAGAACCGCGGCGATATTGGAGGACTACGCCGACGACCCGGGGAACCGCGGGCGGTTATATCTGGACGACGCATGGCTGAAGCCGTTCGTCGCCGAAGCCCATACCGCCGGGATGCAGGTTGCGATACATGCGATCGGCGAGCGGGCCGTTCACCAGGTGCTGGACGCGTACGAAGCGGCGGTGACCGCCGTACCCCGGCCGGACGCCCGGCACCGTGTCGAACACGCCGAACTGGTACTGGCGGAGGATGTAGAACGGGCGGCGCGCCTTGGCGTCGTCTTCTCGATGCAACCGGCTTTCGAGCACTTCTGGGGCGGCCCGGGCAATCTTTACGAAAGGCGATTGGGGGACCGATACAAACGTACCAATAGGCTCGGTTCGGTCCTGCGCGCGGGGATAAGGTTGGCCAGCGGGTCCGACTCTAACATAACGCCGTTGGACCCTCTATTGGGTATTCAAGCGGCCGTGGCCCACCCGACCGAGAGTGAACGATTAACAGTTGACGAGGCGTTAACCGCTTTCACGTTAGGAGCCGCCCGGGCGTGTTTCGCCGAGGGTGACTACGGGACCATAAAAGCGGGGAAGTCGGCGACGTTTACGGTGCTGGGGGAGCATCCAGCGGACGTTGCGCCGGCTGAAATCGCCGATATAGAGGTCGTCGCGGTGATTGTGGACGGGGAGGTAGCGTACGGTATAGTATGATATATTTGTAATGCGGCGGGGGGGGGGGGGGCTCCGCGCCCCAGAATAGAACG
>CBDUXC010000008.1:0-14650 GCA_965371065.1 uncultured bacterium | reverse complement strand
TACAGGTCGAACATAGATACGTACTCGACCTTCGTGTTCGAGGGCGTGGACCCGGATTTCGCCGAGAAAGCGAAGGCGAAGAAAGCCGTTGGCGTCTACAGCTTTGTGGTCGGCGGCGAAAGCTACGGCCAGGGGTCCAGCCGGGAGCATGCGGCGATGTGTCCTATGCACATCGGCGTGAAGGCCGTCTTCGCGAAATCGCTGGAACGAATCCACACGGCCAACCTCGTCAACTTCGGTATCCTACCGTTGACTTTCCGCGACCCGGGAGATTACGATGTGGTCGGAGCGGGCGATGATTTAGAAATCCCTACCGACGAAGAGAACTTCGCAGTCGGTAAACCGATAACGGTTAAAAATAAGACGAAGGGGACCACGTTTGACGTGGACCATAACCTTGATGCGCGGCAAATCGCGATAGTCCGCGCGGGCGGGCTTTTAAACTATACCAGGCTGTAAAGGGAGAGGATATGTTCGAGAGAGTTATTGTGCCCGACGACGGCGAGAAGATAACGGTAAAGGGTGACGAAATCGAAGTACCCGATAGTCCGATAGTCGCGTTTATTGAGGGTGATGGCATCGGCCCGGACATCTGGTCGGCGACGAAGCGGGTCCTCGACGCGGCCGTCGAGAAGACCTGCGGCGGTAAAAAACGTATCGTCTGGATGGAAATATACGCCGGCGATAAGGCCCAGGAGCTCTATGGCGAAGGCGTCGTAATGCCCGACGATACGTTGAAGGCTATACCCGAGTTTATAGTGGCGATAAAAGGCCCGCTGACTACGCCCATAGGCGGCGGCTACCGCAGCCTGAACGTGACGATGCGCCAGAAACTCGACCTGTACGCGTGCGTGCGGCCGGTCCGCTGGATTCCCGGCGTACCCAGCCCGGTGAAGCACCCGGAGAAGCTCAATATCGTTATCTTCCGTGAGAACACCGAGGACGTTTACGCCGGAATCGAGTGGCGCGAGGGGACCGACGACGCTAAAAAAGTTATCGAGTTCGTCAACGCGGAAATGGGCAAAAACGTCCGGGCCGACTCCGGCGTCGGTATAAAACCGATAAGCGTCACGGGTTCTAAGAACATCGCCCGAAAGGCTATCAAGTACGCGATTCAACGAGGTTTGCCCAGCGTAACCTTTATGCACAAAGGCAACATAATGAAGTTTACCGAGGGCGCGTTCAAGGATTGGGGTTACGAGCTTGCGGCCGAGGAGTTCGCCGGCGCGACTATACCCGAGTCCGAGCTCTGGGAGAAGTACGATGGGAAGGTCCCGGGAGGGAAAATCGTAGTCAAAGACCGCATCGCCGACTCGATGTTCCAGCAGATATTACTTCGACCCGACGAGTACAGCGTCGTGGTGACGCCCAACCTGAACGGCGACTACATCTCCGACGCGGCCGCCGCTCAAGTAGGCGGGTTGGGGATGGCGCCGGGCGCGAATATGGGCGACTATGTGGCGCTTTTCGAGGCGACCCACGGGACCGCGCCCAAGTACGCGGGAATGGACAAGGTCAACCCGTCGTCGTTAATGCTCTCGGGTGTTATGATGCTCGAGTACCTTGGCTGGCAGGAGGCCGCCGACGCGGTCGTCGACGGCATAGGTAAGACGATCCAGCAGAAACACGTAACCTACGACCTGGAACGTCAAATGGAAGGCGCCACCAAAGTAAAAACCAGCGAATACGCGACGAAGATTATCGAGAATTTGTAAACAGGTTTAAAACGTGCTAGAATACGAACTAACCAGCCACGCCCGTTTAGCGGTTACAGAACGTCGTATAAAAACGCGCTGGATAGAAGAAACGATAGGGCAACCGGAAAACATAGAAGAGCGTGCAGACGGGATGGTACCAACAGTATTTAATTCGCGTTCGTCAATCTTTTTGAAAGGGAGGATAGAAAATGAGAATAAGATTTTATGGCAAAATAGTTTACTTACCTGTCTTTATTTCCGCTTTAATGATATCAGTTTACGCCGGGGAGTTATGGCAGGTTACTACGGATCCCGCTGAAGATTGGGCACCTACATGGTCCCCAGACGGGACCACGATAGCGTTTGCTTCAGACCGTGGCGAGGGTTCATGGGATATTTGGCGGATACCCGCAATCGGCGGTACGGCTGTGCGGATAACAACGCATCCAATTGACGATAGTGACCCTGATTGGTCTCCTGATGGTTCTGAGATAGTTTTCCAATCTGGTAGGACTGGGAACTGGGATATCTGGACGATCCCAGCTACTGGAGGAACGGCTAATCGTATAACAACAGACCCCGATTCTGATACGGAGCCTGTTTGGTCACCAAGCGGCACAAAAATCGCTTACGTAAACGACTCTGATATCTGGACTATCCCAGTAACGGGCGGTACGCCGACCCGACTAACGTTCGACAACATCGACTGGTATCCGGCCTGGTCGCCTGATGGCGCCGCTATCGCTTTCCAATCGTATAGGAGTGGGAACTGGGATATTTGGATCGTCCCCGCTACAGGGGGGACACTTACGCAAATAACTACGGATCCAAATTGTGATGCACAACCTACGTGGTCGCCGGACGGGTCTATGATAGCCTTTTCGTCAGACCGAATAGATGGATGGACTTTAGACATATGGGCTATACCAGCGACGGGTGGAACGGCAACCCGGATAACAACTTATCCTGCCCACGATGGGGGACCGTCTTGGTCACCCGACGGTACGAAAATTGCTTTTACGTCGGAGCGGTCGGGAAACCTGGATATCTGGGTAATCGTCCTAGATGATACAACGATTAAGCCGGCGTCCTTGGGCCACGTGAAAGCGGTGTATAGGTAGAGACTGATAAGAGCGGTTTAAGTCCGTATGTTCGAAATATGCGACTTAGGACTTTACGCAGTAAATGGAGGGTGCCACCAAGGTCAAGACCAGCGAGTACGCGACTAGGATTATCGAGAACCTTTAATCGACAAGAACGTTACGTAAAAACCCCGCCGGTCGCGGGGTTTTTCTTATTTCCCAGTGAATATACGGACGCCGGTCAAAACCACGCCACCACCTGCACCCTGTAAATCGGGTGTTGGATGTAGAACTCGGAGACCTCCGGCCCGCCGAAGTAGTCGGTTTCGACCTTAAGTTCCACGTCCTCGTATACGCTCCAGGTAAGCGACGGGTTCAGGTAATAGCTCTCGTCGTGGACGTTCACCATCGCGGCGAACGCGAGGAGCCAGAGCGGATGGGGATAGTACGTAACGATGCCGCCGGCCATGTCCCGCCCCAGAGTTATTTGCCTTCCTTCGATGTAATCGACGATATCGTACGACTTGGGGTCCGTCGCGCCCCGCTGGTCCCGGTAGTACTCCAACGTGAAGTTCGGCCCGTCGCGCCACCCGTAGTTCAGGCCGACGGTACCCCGAGGGTACTGACGCCCGGTCGGGCCGTGAGCGTCGAAGGCCAGCTCACCGTAAAGTCCGACGTCGCGTATCGAACCGGCGAAGTCGAAGCCGACGGTCTTAACCTTGTCGTACCCCGGCTCGATGTAGGAAGCGCCCAGGTCGAAGTTCCATACGGTCATAAACAACCGCCCGGCCTTGGGCGACGCGTGCCAGGTATCTTCGGGTTGGAAAATCAAACGTACGCCCGAGAACCCGGTGAAGTATATCGTTGCCCGGGCGCTCAACACGCCGTCGCGTTCGCTCTTCGGCTCGGTGTAGTCCGGCGGATTGAATATGTCGAGGGGGCTGTAGAAGTACGCCGTGCTCAGCTTCAACCGCTGCTTTCCCAACGTTATCTGGAGCCGGTCCCAGAAGAAGTCCACCTGCGCGCGGGACAGGCTCACGTCGTACTCGCTGTCGAGAGGGGTTCCCAGGTAAGGGTCGAGGGCCCGGTCGCCGGCGAGGTATATGAACTGGGGCGTCGCGGTTACCGAGACGTTATCCGTAATGTACGCGTCCAGGTCCAGGCGGAGCCGTAAGTAGTTACCTAACCGCTTCCCGGTAACGGCGCCGTAACGCCTGTCGGTAATCGTGAAGTCGTTCCGGAGGTATCCGCCCCACTCGAGTTCGGCGGCGCCGGGTTCCGGTGCGAGTTGGAGAGCCAGCAGGATTAACAATAATCGCGTCGAGAAACGAAAACCGTTCATCGCCGAAAACCTTATTTGAACTTTAACGCGTCAACCGGTTTCATACGCGCCGTTTTCCAGGCGGGATAGACTGCGGCCAGCGTCGAAATCCCGAATATAACGGCGAAGGATATTAAAAACCCCTTCAAGTTTATCTTCGCGAACATCACCGTGTTGGCCATCCCCCAATCGGCCAGGGATTCGCCCACGTTGAACGCGTTCAGGTTCAGCCCGTACCACGAGTTTACCCACGCGTTGACGAAACCAATCGTGAACCCGATGGCTATCGCGACGAGGGTCATCAGGACGTTCTCCAACATCACGAGACGGGCAAGTTGCCGCGGGCGCATACCCATCGCCATAAGGATGCCGAACTCCCGTACGCGCTCGAAGACCGACATCAGGACCGTGTTCATCACGCCTAAAGCGGCTACTATGCCGAAGACCATTATGGTCAACACGAAGCCGGCCCAGTCCCAGGCGATTAACTGCTCCAGTTCGGGCGCCGCTTCGGCCCAGGTAAGTACTTCGTATTCGTTCGGGTCCAATCCCTTTTCGATTTCCTTATCGGCCCTGTTTACGTGGTTGGGGTCGTCCACCATCACTACGATTTCGTTGACCGCCGAGCCGTAGGCGAGCAGCTCCTGCGCCGCCGCCAGGTTCATCATCATTAGTGTGTTGTTCATCGTTGAGATACCCGGGTCGCACAGGCCGACGACCGTGTACTTTTCGGCGCCCAGGGACCCGTCGGCGGCCTGAACCAGTACCGCCACTTCGTCGCCGATACCGACGCCCAAGTTTTCCGCGAGGGCGAACGCGAGTACTACTTCGTCGTTGCGGTCGGGCGTAAGGTAGCTCCCTTCCTTGAGCGACTTATGCATGTTGCTGACGGTCCGTTCCCGGGCCGGGTCGAAGGCCAGTATGAACGCGCCGGCCGAGTTGCCGTGGGCGGCCGCCAGGGCGTACGTTTTTATCCGGGGGCTGTACGTCCGGACGTACCGGGCGCCTTCGATGACGTCGTAAACCGGTTCCGGGTCGCGGATCCGCTTCATAACGCTCATATCGTCCGCGAAGCCAACGGCGTGGACCTGGATATGCCCGGTCAGGATGCGGACGTAGTTTTCGAGCCAGTTATCGTGCCCGCCGTAAGCGAAGTACATCATCCAGAGCAGAAGCCAACTGCAAAGGGCGACGGCCGCGATCGTCAGTACGGACCGGCGCTTGTTCCGCCAGAGGTTCCGCCAGGCGATCTTCAGGTACGGGATTTTTACCGCCGCCATTATCAGCTCTCCCGGCTCACGCGTTCGTCCGAGACGACGGCGCCGTCGCGTAGCGTTATTCGGCGCTTAGCCCGGTCCATTACCCGCGGGTCGTGGGTCGAGAAGAGGAAGGTCGTGCCCTTTTCCTCGTTAAGGCGCGCCATCATATCAAGCAGCCCCAGGGCGTTTTCGGTATCAAGATTGGCGGTCGGTTCGTCGGCGAGAATTATGGCCGGCTCGCCCACGATCGCCCGGGCGACGGCCACCCGCTGCTGCTGGCCGCCGGACAGGTCCGTCGGGCGCCTGTTTATCATACCGTCGTCCAGGCCGACGCGTTTTAATATCTCGATCGCTATGCGGCGTCTAATATCCGCGTCAACGCGCCGAAGGGTCAGCGCGAACTCCACGTTTTCCAATGCCGTCAGGACCGGAATCAGGTTGAACGATTGGAAGACGAACCCGAGACGGGTCCGGCGCAGGTCCGCAAGTTCCGACTTGCTCATCTCGTTTAAATCCCGGCCTTCAACGAAGACGCGGCCGTCCGTCGGAACGTCGAGACCGCCGATAATGTTAAGCAGCGTCGTCTTACCGGAACCGGACGGCCCGGCGATAGTCATAAAGTCGCCCCGCTCTATCGCCAGGTTTACGCTTTTCAGCGCTTCGACTTCGAGACCGTCCTTATAGATTTTTTGCAGGTTTTCGGTTTTAACTACCGTTTCCATATCGACATCACCAAACATAACCGAGAGCGTAGTTATTAAACGTGCCGCATAGCTTCAACCGGTCGAAAGCGGGCCGCCTTGACGCCCGGGTAAATAGACGACACGACGCCTATAAAGAGGAAGGCTATACCCGTTACCGCGAACGTGTACGGGTTGAACGCGAAATATATCACCGGGTCCAACAGCCCGGTCATCTGGACGCCCGACGCCCAGAACCCCAGGTCGACGCCGTAGATAGAGTTAATCCAGGTTAGGATGCCGCCGCCGATAAGCCCCACGACCACGCCAAAAAACGAGAGTATCGACGATTCGTACCGTATAAGCTTGAATACCTGGAACGGCCGCAGCCCGACCGCCGCCATCACGCCGAACTCGGCGACCCGTTCCAGCACCGACATCAGGATTGTATTGGTTACGCCGAAGCTGGCAAGAACGACGAGTAGCACCAACATAAACCCCATAAAGACGAGCATCATCTGGTAGAATTGGTAAGCTTGGGGCGAAACCTCGTACCAGGTCAGGGCTTCCATATCGTCGGGCGGGAGTCGATTGTTTATCGCGTCCCGTATTTTACTTGCGTCTCCCGCCGACTCGGCGATAACGGCAATTTTGTTATAACCGGAACCGTAGCCGATAAGCTCCTGCGTGGCGCGAATGGGTAGGATAACAAAACCGTTGTCGAACGTCGGGATGCCGGTCCGTATAATACCGCTAAGCTCGTACGCCTCGGCCTTTACCTCGCCGTCCAGACTCTGGACCATTACGCCGACGAGGTCGCCCAGCTCGGCGTCCAGGACGTCGGCCATTTTATACCCGATTATCACGCCCTCGTCGCCGGCGCTTTTAAAGAAACTCCCTTCTACGACGCGGCTCGGGAAGATAGATACTCGCCGTTCGCGGGCCGGGTCTACGCCGTATATGACGGCGCTCATCGAGTTCTCGGGCGTTATCGCGAGGCCCCGAACCTCCACCCTGGGTGCCCAGGTCTCGATGCCGTCGGTCCCCTCGACGACCGCGACGACCGGGGTCGGCTCGGCGATGTACTTGCCGATTTGCGGGTCTTTCTCGAACCCTTTCGGTTCTACGACCACGTGCCCCACGCCGCTTTTGACGGTATCCTCGGCCATTTTCTCGGTGAAGCCGTCGCCCCAGCCCATAAACCATACCGTTGAACCGGCGGCTACCGCCAGGGCCGCGATAGTTATCGCGCTCCGACGCCTGTTGCGCCAGACGTTACGCCAGGCCATCCGCATCAGGGGCAGGCGCTTCACCGGCCGGCCCTCCTCAGGTTGGACTTGGTAAAGATACTGTCGTCCAGGGACACGTCGAACTCGGCCGACGTGACCCAGACCGTCGTAACGCGGCCCTCTTTACGTTTGTTGGTCATCGCCCATTCGGTCGGGATATTCCTGCCGCCCATCGTCTTAACGTCCGAGTAGTCGAGCTGCCTGATAAGGCCCTTCTTGTCGTAGTACTTCACGTAAATCGGCAGGTACGTGTCCTTTTCGACCTTATAGAGCAGGTACTTGTAGGTTATTCCGGTCCCCTTTCTGGGCGTCAGCTTCAGGACCCACGCGTCTTCCTTTTCGATTTTAACCTCGGCGGCGTAATCGTCGGCGAAGGAGTCCTCCCTGACCATATCATCGTACGTGAACTCGGAGCCCATCATACCCTGATACATCATCGTGGGCATAATTTTTATTTCCTCGTCCAGCTTCTTCACGTACTGCCAGATATTATTGCCAACCTTCAGGTACGTGTTCCCCTTCTCCTTGGCCGGCGACGAAACGAGGATAAACGACTTATCCAACCCTGAAGACCACGACTCCATTGTCGTAGTTCGCTCGTAATCCGGGTTAACGATATACATTTTCCAGGTCATATGGGCGGTTTCCCCTCGTACCAGGTCCTGGGACTTCTCGACGATTTCGTGTCCGTCGTCGCCGACGGCGCTTTTCGATGGTATAACCGCGAACAGAAAACACGCAACGATGAGGACCGCGCCCACTCTCCAGGCCATGTTAAGCACCTTCTTCTTCGGTTTTTAGCAATTCTAGGTCGGATATTAACCGGTCGAATATCACCATCAAAGGTTCTTTTATCTTAAGTTCCCGTTCCAACTGCCTTTTGATTGCCTCGTTTTCGCCGGTCGCGTCGCCGTTCAGAATCCTTAAGCATCTTTCGACCGCGTCAAAGAACGGCTTCGTTTCTTTCTCCATACCCTGTTTAAAGAAGTCGTAGTAAACTTTTACGAGCCCTAAATCGGCCTCGTAGTAGTCGCGCCGGTCGCCTTTTACCCAGACCTTCTTAACTAAACCGAAATTCTCGATTAAACGGATATTTACGCTAACGCCGGATTTGGCGGCGTGGAGCCGCGCCGAAATCTCGTCCAGGCTCATCGGCTTCGGCGTAAACGCAAGCAACCCGTATATTCTACCGGCAAGAGCCGGAAAACTAAAACTCGTCGTTATTCGCTCCATCGCGGTTATGAACTCGTCCCGGGCTTTTTCGTACGCGTCGGTCATTCCGTACCTCAAACTACTGTCTGGACATTATGAACGTTCTGATATACCGGAACGTTCGTAACATAGAAGGCAAAGAAAGTCAAGGGAAATCGGACGTCCGGACCTTCCCGATTTCCGGTTAGTCCGTTTTTTTAGCGTTTCTCCCGCCCGTTTACCGTATCAATAGTTGACATATCACGTAGCAGTAACTACTGACACTGTTATATAATTTCTACACTATCGGCCAGGAGGTTTGACTTTTCTCCGCCGGTGTGCTAAATTAATATGATATTTAATCGGCGGATTTTTAAGGGGGTTCATGGCCGCTAAAACCGGCGAAGTAAGGTATAAGAAAGAGTCCTTGAAAGCTGTTAAAAGCCTTATCGAAAAGGGTAGGGAGAAGGGGCATCTTACTTACGAGGAGCTTAACGAAGCCCTTCCGGAAAACGTCATTCTCAGCGACCAGATAGACGATATAATGGTAATGTTCAACGAAATGGATATAGAGGTTGTGGACGGGTCCAAGGTCGCGGTAAAAAAATCCGACGAGAGTTCCGAAAAAGCAGAAGCGGGCGGAACTTCCGGTTGGGAGAAACGACCGCAAGCGTCCGTCGGGCGGTTGGACGACCCCGTACGCCTTTACCTTAGGGAAATGGGACGCGTACCGCTTCTATCGCGGGAAGGCGAAGTCGCTCTGGCCAAGAAGATAGAACGGGGTCATCGTAAAGCCCGCCGCGGTATTTTCAGCATATATCTCGTATTCGACGAAATAGGAATTTTAGCCCAAACCGTAAAAGAAAGCCGTGTTAAGATTGAAGATGTGCTCGTAGTAAATACCGAAGGCCGGCTCCCGCTATGGAAACAACGCGAACTTTCGGTGAAGATATTGGAAACCGCCGAAAGAGCCGACGGGCCGCGTAAGAAACTGGACGAAAATTACGAAATTATCAGGTCGTCGTCCAAGGGGTCTAAAGCCGCGGCAAAAGCCCGGGAGCGCGTTAGCAACATTACGAACGAAGTCGTAGATATGTTAGAAAGCTGCAGTTTTAGCACGAACCAGATGGACGTTTTTGTCAACAATATAGACGTCGTACGGCAACGGATCCTCGAGAACCTCAAAGAGGTAGAGACCCTACACCGACGCTTCGGCTTGGATAAACGTGAGTTAAGTAAGCTCGCTAGGAAAATTAAAGCGGGCGATGAAGTAGATTTAAAAAGCATATCGGGAAAAGGCGTTAAACCGGAAGATATAATAGAAGCCGACCGGGAAATAAAAAACGCTTTCCGCCGGATAAAGAGGATAGAGCGTAAGGTTCAGATGGCTTACCGGGAGTTTCTCCAGACCATGCGACGGGTAAAAGCCGGGCAACGGGAAGCTTATGACGCGAAAATGTCGCTCGTTAAAGCGAACGTACGGCTGGTCGTAAGTATCGCGAAAAAGTACACCAGCGGCGGCCTTCAATTCCTGGACCTTATCCAGGAAGGCAATATCGGGTTGATGCGTGCCGTCGATAAGTTTGATTACAAAAAGGGTTACAAGTTCAGTACTTACGCTACTTGGTGGATAAGGCAGGCGATAACCAGAGCCATCGCCGACCAGGCTCGCACCATACGCATCCCGGTTCATATGATCGAGGCTATCGGGAAAGTAGTACGTGCGTCCCGGCAACTCATACAGGAGAGCGGTCGGGAGCCGCTGCCCGAGGAAATAGCCGCCCGGATGGGAATGAGTGTAGAGAAGGTGCGCCGCGTTTTGAAGATCGCCCAGGAGCCGATCAGCCTCGAGACGCCTATCGGCGACGAGGAGGATACGCATCTCGGCGACTTCATAGAGGATAAATCCGTTATCAGCCCGGCGAAGGCCGCCGCTTACGCTTTGCTCCGCGAACAGATGGAGACCGTACTTGGTACTCTAACCAAACGAGAAGAGCGGGTCCTGCGATACCGCTTCGGGCTCGGCGACGGGATAACCCGAACGCTGGACGAAGTCGGCGCCGTGTTTAACGTAACCCGTGAGAGGGTCCGTCAGATCGAGGCGAAAGCCCTACGGAAACTCAGGCACCCAACAAGGTCGCGGAAAGTCAAATCGTTTCTTGATTTATAATCGGTCGGTTTTCGTTAAAAAGGGGTTGCGCCCCAGTTTTTCTTATGTATAATCCGGCTACTAGGTAATAGGAGAGCGTTTAAATTAAGGAGGTTAAAGGTGAGAATACGTTTAATTTTAGTCGCGTCGGTCTTAGTACTTTTCGTCGGCGCTTACGCCGACTGGGCGTACGTAGAGAACTTGGGGGCACCGCCTAATACGGCGGCGGCCGAAAAGCAGCCCGGGGTGAACGCCGGCGGCGAACTCGTCGTTTATAACTCGGGCGGTAACCTGTACCTGACACAATGGGGCGGCGGGGGTTGGTCCGCTCCGTCGGCGTTGCCGGCTTCGATAAATAACGGTTCGGCGAACGCGACGCCTTGTTGGAACGGTAGTACGCTTTACTACTCGTCCGACCGACCCGACGGCGAAGGTGGTTGGGAAGTATGGTTTAGCATGTGGGACGGCTCAACTTTCAGCCAGCCGTTGAACCTGGGCCCGGGCGTAAACACTTCCGGTAGTGAAACGTCGCCGGCGTTAAACCCTTCCGGTAATATTATTTACTTCAGGAAAGGTACCGACATATTCTACGCCACCAAAGTCGGCCTTGACTGGGGCAACGTCCAGGGTACGGGCGTCGGGACGGGAAGACCCGCCGGTTATATAGACGGTACCCTTTACTTCTCCGACGACAGGGCTGGCGGAGAAGGTGGTTTGGACATATGGTTGGCCGTCGGTGGCGAAGGGTCGTTTTCCGCCGCTGTAAACCTGGGCACCGACATTAACACGTCGAATAACGAACTGGGCGGTTCCTGGACATCCGATAAACGTTGGATGCACTTTTCGTCGGACCGGCCGGGCGGCGAAGGTAACTACGACCTCTACCGCGGCCGGTTTACTATGGCCGCCATAAAAGCCGAGTCACTCGGTAAAATAAAAGCGACGTTCGAATAAGGTACGCGGGTTAAACTTTATACCCGCCAAGGAACGGGAACGTCGAAACGTGTCCCGGGTTTGCTCAAGTCCGTCTCCGTTGCAAGTTTCCGGAGGACCTCAAACTTCGTAATCCAGGCGAGGGCTATAACCCTCGCCTTTTCGTAAACGAATTGTAATTGCCGTGTTAGGACGCTTTTGTTAATATCGCCGCTCGAAAGGTTCCTTTTATATGTCCGCTAAACCGGCAATAGAAGGCGGCCGCCCCGAATTAAACGAATACGTCCCGTATTCGCGGCCGTCGCTAAGGGAAGAAGATATCGAAGCGGCCGTAGAAGTGCTTCGGAGCCAGTGGCTTACGACGGGGCCGAAAATCTACGAGCTCGAGAAGATGTTCGCGGACCTGGTAGACGCCCGAGAAGCCGCGGCCGTGAACAGCGGTACCGCCGCTTTGCACCTTGCATACGACGCCCTCGGGTTAAACCCGGGCGACGAAGTCCTCGTCCCTGCTTTAACCTTTTCCGCGACGGCAAGCTCGGTGATAATGGCCGGCGGAACGCCCGTCGCCGTTGATGTCGAGGAAGAGTCCCTCAATATATCCCTCGACGACGCCGCCCGCCGGGCAACCCGCCGCACCCGCGCGATATCACCCGTTCATTTCGGCGGGCTCCCATGCGATATGGATAAAGTTCTCGAATTTACCCGGGACGACGACGTCTTAATTGTACAGGACGCGTGTCACGCTATAGGAGCCGAGTATAAAGGACGCCCGCTGGGCGGTTTCGGTTTCGCCGCTGCGTACAGTTTTCACGCGGTAAAGCAGGTGGCCGCGGGCGAAGGCGGCGCTCTGGCCCTAAACGACGAAGAAGCCGCCGAAAAGGTGCGGCGGACGCGGCACCACGGCCTTTCCACCAGTCCCGGCGAGCGCCACGGCGCGGACGCGTCATATTATTATGAAATCACCGGATTAGGGTATAACTACCGCTTATCCGACGTTCAGGCCGCGCTGGTAATATCTCAACTGGTAAGGGCCGATGACGACCTGAAAAAGCGCGAAAACCTCGCCGGGGAATATGACACTCTCTTGAAGCCGTTGGTGGATAGGGAGTCGTTAGAGACGGTACCGACGCCGTCGCGCGTCCGGCACGCCCGCCATCTCTATATAATCAAGCTAAATCTGGATAAGCTCCGGGTCGAAAGAGACCGGGTCTTCGCGGCGTTACGAGCGGAGAACGTCGGCGTCAATGTGCACTATATACCGCTGTATCGTCACCCGTTCTACCAGGATCGCTTCGGGTGGGACGCGGCCGATTTCCCGGTTACCGAGAACGTTTTCGAGAGGATACTATCGCTGCCTATGTTCACGGACCTTGAACTCGAAACCGTAGCCGCTGTCGTCCGCGCTATCGATAAAATCCTTACTTACTACGAACGCTGATCGGCTCTTTGCGCATGGAAATAACTCGCGTCAACGTCGAGGGAATCGCGGACGCCGTCCGTTCGGGGATAGCCGAAGAACATCCGGCCCCGCTCGAGGGGTTGTTCGCAGACCGGGCGGCCGCTTACGAAACTTACGCCGAAGGTTTTAACGAGTCCCCTGTTTCCCCGGTTGGTTTAGTGTGTTTAGAAGACGGCGACATTAAGTCGGTCGTCGCTTGGGTGGATCCCGCACCCGAAGCCGGGATGTTAGGAATAGCCGCGGTAAGGGTTATAGGTTTTTTTGCCGGGGGGCCTGACGAAGGTAGAGCTTACTACCTAGTAAAGCTGCTGGACGCGTTGACGGCCCGTCTGCGGCAGCAACAGCGCGAATACATTATGATAGAAACCAATCCCGCCGACGATTTAGTCGTCCACGTACTTGAGGGGTCGAACTTCTTGTTAATCAACGCAGAGGATGTTTTAGTTGCCGACGGGCTAGGTTCCGGCGAGACCGACCTGGCGTTGGAACCCGCCGAATGCGATGTCGCGTTCGAGGGTTTCGTCTCGGGTGCGGCCCCGTCGGCGATTGACCCTTACCTGGGCGACTTCGCCGTAAGGGCGCGGCGGAAGGAGTTCGCCCGGGCGGCGGAATCGGGAAGTGCTTATTACGTAGTCGAAGGTGATACCCGCGTTGGCGCGTTAACCGTTGAGAGCGAACCAGGGCTTCCCGCCGGTACCGTTTCGGTAGGTTTGGTTCATCCGTGGGACGACGCCCGCGTCTACGTCGCGGCTCTTACGACCGATGCGAAACGGGTCGTCGTCAGGGTACCATTAGCGGCGACTACGCTGCGGGCCGAAATAGCCGACTATGGTTTCCGGCCGTGCGACGTACGTTTGATTTATCGTACACTACTATAACGCGCTTCCGATTAAGCGAATACCGCCGGCCATAAGGTCGGCGGTATTGCTCAGAGGATGTTCCAAAAACGGATACAAGCTCGGTCTTTTAATCGCTCGTATTTTTCTAGCAAAGCGGGCGACGGGACTCGAACCCGCGGCCATCAGCTTGGAAGGCTGATGCTCTACCGGACTGAGCTACACCCGCGCGAAGCTATTACTTTTGGAGGGAGGAGGATTTGAACCTCCGAAGGCTAATGCCAGCAGGTTTACAGCCTGCCCCCTTTGGCCGCTTGGGTATCCCTCCTGAGGTATCTTTAAGCCCGGGAGGGGACTCGAACCCCTGACCTGTTGATTACAAATCAACTGCTCTGGCCAACTGAGCTACCCGGGCGGCGGGCTATCTTATACACTAAAAAGCCAGTGGTGTCAATACAATTCCCCGTTCGACGCGTCTTTGCCGGTAAGCCGTCGTTTTTTTAATTGACAATTGACCGGAGATATTCTAATTTAAAGTACCGTGACGGCAGAAGCTGGAAACGTCCGACCGGGCCGCTACGCGTTCTTCGCCGGAACGTACCTACTTAAAATACTCCGCGTAGGGGAACGAGACCAGGGAGGCGGTCAAGCGTATTAGTTGTAAGCAAACGTTGGCGTATACGCCGGCGACGAAGTCGTCGGCCATTATTCCCCACCCGCCGGGGAATTTTTCGCATCTACGGGCGGGGAACGG
>CBDUXC010000007.1:0-14810 GCA_965371065.1 uncultured bacterium | reverse complement strand
GGGTTTATTTACCGCTACCGCCGATATGTCTCGGCTGGCGGAACCGGACGTTCTCGTTATATGCGTCCCTACGCCGCTAACGCCTCAGCGCGAACCGGATATGTCGTACCTGTCCGCGACGGCCGAAACGATTAGCGGATATCTGCGCCCCGGCCAGTTGGTAATCGTCGAGTCCACCGTTTACCCGGGGGCGACACGGGAACTGGTGCTGCCCCGCCTGGACGCGTCCGGTTTGAAATACGGCGCCGACTTCTGGCTGGCGTTCTCGTCGGAACGGGTCGACCCCGGCAACAAAGAATACCCGATCGCGAAAATCCCGAAGGTAGTCGGCGGAGTGGACGCGGCGGCCACCGAGCTCTGCGCCGAATTCTACCGCGCAGTAGTAATCGAGGTCGTCCCGGTCTCCACCGCCGAAGCGGCCGAGATGTCCAAGCTCCTCGAGAACACTTACCGGGCTGTGAACATCGCCCTGGTAAACGAGTTGAAGATCCTTTGCAACAAAATGGGGCTGGACGTCTTCGAGATTATCGAAGCGGCCGCCACTAAGCCGTACGGGTATCATCCGTTCTGGCCCGGACCGGGCGTCGGCGGACACTGCATCCCCCTGGACCCGTTCTACCTCAGTTGGAAGGCCCGGGAGTTCGAGCAGGGCGTCCGTTTCGTCGAGCTGGCCGGCGAGCTAAACTGGCTGATGCCCCAGTACGTCGTGGAACGGACAGCCGCGGCTCTCAACGTCCGGGGAAAACCGCTTAACGGTTCGCGGGTTATGGTACTCGGTATAACCTACAAGGCGGACGTGGACGACTTCCGGGAATCGCCGGCCCTCCCGGTAATGGAGAGGTTGATCGCCGCGGGCGCCGAAGTATGCTACCACGACCGGTACATACCGAAGATGCCACCCACGCGTAAGTACGATTTCGGGCTGAAATCGGTGGACCTTACGCCCGAGACCGTCGCGGCCCAGGACGCCGTTGTCCTCATCGCCAGCCACACGGGCGTGGACTACCGTATGGTTCTGGAGAACGCCGAGCTTTTCGTCGATACGAGGGGGTTGACCAGAAGTTTAGGTTGGGACGGGGAGAACGTCGTAAGGGCTTAAACGACGAAACGACGTTTGCGGTTTGATAATCGCCGTTTAGTATGGTATTCTAATCAGCGGCGCAAAATACTGAAGACCAAGGTTAGGACGGGTTCTCTATGAAAGAGAATTATATAAAAAGTTTGGAGTTGAAAAACTTTACCGCGTTTGACGAGATAAATTTTGAGTTCTCGCCGGGGATAAACGTCTTTATAGGCGCGAACGCAACGGGGAAGACGCATATATTGAAAGTCCTATATAGCATTTTGCGTGCTTACGAGGATTTCTGGAAAAAAGCGAGGGACGTAAAATCCAGAGAAGATAGGATGGACCTATTTTTCCTTGCAAGGGAAAAACTCGAAGATAATTTCCTTCCGGAAGGTCTTTTCGTAACTGAAGAAGGAATACTGGGCGAAAGCGAAGAGGTTATAAAGAGTAGCGGGTTGGGAAGGTTGATCAGGCGAGGGGAACACCGCGAACCGGCTAGGATATTAATGACGGTCAACGGGTCTCTAGTGGATTATACGATTGTTATGAATACCGGCGCAACGTCAGCTCCAGGTTTACCGTACTTTGAGCTTGAGAAGCCTCCGGTTTTTATTCCTTCTAAGGAAATACTGTCCAATGCGCCCGATTTATTGGGGTTATTCGAGACGAGGGAAATCGAGACCTTTGAGGAAATATATTCGGATATTATATCAAAAGCGTACCGCCGGGGTTTAGTGGATATAGAAAACAAGGCTTTCTATCCAATATTAGAACGAATCGTCAAAGTCACGGGCGGGAAAGTGAAAAGAAAGAATAATAAGTTTTATTTGGAGGACGAATGGGGGTATTTAGAGTTTAATCTCGTCGCGGAGGGTTTCTCGAAACTAGGTCTCCTATGGGTCCTTATAAACAACGGTTCAATTGAACCCGGTTGTACCCTTTTCTGGGACGAACCGGAGACTAACCTTAACCCATCGCTTTTACGGTTAGTCGTCGGAATACTCCTCGAGCTACAAAGGCACGACGTACAGATATTCGTCGCGACCCACAACTACGTACTGCTAAAAGAGTTCGATTTGCAGATGAAAGAGATGGACGAAGTGATGTTCCATTCGCTTTACCGGGACGAGGAGACGGGGAGTATTAAGCGGAAGTCGACGAACGACTACATTAGCATACACCCGGATGTAATTAACGACACTTATTTGGATTTGTACGTCCGCGATATGAATCGCGATTCGGATCGCGATAGAAACGATAACGGTTAATGCAGCGTGCCTGAATACGACGAATCGGGTTTTAAATTCTACCTGGAGGACGAACGCTCTTTCCGGTTCGAGGAGCTAGAGTCATATAATAAACCACCCGACGAATCCGGCGTGCTCGAATCGTATAAAAGAAGACTCGCCGACTCTGGCGTTAAAGAAATGGATTTCGCCTGGATTGACGAAGAGGGTACTTTAAAGTTATTAGAAGCCGAAAGTAGAGGTTTTTTTCGCACGTTCTTTAAGCGTTTCGTTAAGAAGTATGGAATCGAGGATTGTACCGACGAAAAACAGCAAGGTATTATTGAGAAGTGCGTACGAGACGCATTTATCGATTACCTGGCAGCTAAAGCTACCGATAGTTTATTGATGTTAGCTGCTACTTGGATTCCTACTGATTACGGCGAATTAATAAATAACGAGATGCCTGCCGTCTTCGGTTCTCAATCGGAACTACCACGTATATCTGTAAACTTCTTCCTTGTAGGTGCAGGTATTGGCGAATCGATGGCGTATAAGAAGGAACTCAGCCAGAAGTTGTCAGGGAAATTAAGATTACTCGATACTGAAAATGGAATAGCTGTTTACGGCAACGCTGAAAAAGCCCAAGAAAAACTCGGGATACGAATAGAATAGCTCTGAAGATAGTTCTTAGAAATGTAAATTTTTATCGCCACTAATTTTCCCTTACGGGCGATTATCTACTCCGCCGACGCGACGAGGTCATACGCGAAATACCCCACCACCGCTACTGCCGCCGCCGATACGCCGGCTATTGTCCCGAAAGTTGAAGAACCTATCGCGCCCGGAGAAGCTGCGAAAGCGGCGAAGGCGTTTGCGGCTTCGGATATAACGGCGGGGTTGCCGAACGCCAGCCAGACGACCGACCCCCCAATTAAAAACGCGAAAGCGTAAGCGGCGCCCGATAAAACCCACACGGGCGTCCACGATTCCCGGCGCGCCGGTTTCGGAAGGGGTAGTCCCGCGACTACGCGGTTTGTAAACCCGACTGGCGTCGGCGTTACCGTAGATAGTTCGTTCTCGACCAGAGTGAACGCTTCTACGACCGCCGCACATCCGGCACATTCGGCGGCGTGGGCTTTTGCCGCGGCTTTTTCCTCCGGCGTCGCGTCCTCGCCCAAGGCCAGTATCTCAATAAACCCGTCACACTTTATCATTCAACCCTCCCGTTAAGAAGCCCGGCTAAGTTTTTCCGCCGAAGGACTTTCAACATATCCTTTTTTGCGCGGTGCAAATACGTTTTAACCGTACCGATCGGTATGTCCGTTATTTCGGCGGTTTCTTTATACGATTTACCGAGCAGGTAATAGAGCTCGAGTACGGTTCTGTACTCCGGTCTAATACCCTTCAGCGCCGTTTTAACAGCTTCCGAATATTCGGCGCCTATCGTCAGATCGTCCGGCCCGGGACCGCCGTACGGTTGTTCGAAACCGTCCGGGTTTTCGGTTACTATTCCTCGTTTCGATACGATATCCAAAGACGTATTATACGCGACCCGATAAACCCACGTAGAGAACTTGCTTTCGCCGCGGAAGTTTCCCAGGCTTTTAAAAACCCGGAAGAAGGTCTCCTGGGCCGCGTCCTCGGCGGACTGGCCGGCCACCCGCCGCGCCACGGTAAAAACCATGTCCCGGTACGTTTCAACCAACTCCCGCCAGGCTTCCTGTTCGCCGGCTTTACACCTTTCGATGAGCTCTTTTTCGTCTTTTACCGGCAATTGGACCGTCCGTTACTTTGACCGGGAAGCGGTATTCGATGTTTCAAATAATAGCAGAAAAATGAGAGCCGGGGATTTTTTTTGAAACATCGCCGACTAGCCCACAGTCGTATACGAGTACGAGGAAACTCGAAACTAACTATCGAAAATGGAGGTTATAAAATGCGTTTGAACTTGAAGATGTTGAGTATACTCGCGGCCTTAGCACCTGTGGTCGCCGGAGCGGGTGGAGTCGAAGACGTCGTGGTTCCTCTCGCGGGGACTATCGGAGGGATATTATTTGCGGCCATTTTCTTCCTCAGTATCGCGGGCGTAATAATCGTCGCAATAGTAGCCCGGTTTCGGATTAACGCGCTCAAACACGAGGAGCGGATGCTCGCGATAGAGAGAGGGCAGGAACTGCCTGTCGAGCCCATCAATCGCCGAGACGCGGCTATGGGCGCTCTACGCGTCGGTCTATTTTTTACAGCCCTGGGTATCAGTCTGGCTCTCGCCCTTGGCGTCGTCTGCGGTCCGACGCAAGCCGTATGGGGCGGGATACCCTTCTTCTTGGGGGTGGCTTCGCTAGTTTTCGTACCGTTGTATCGGAAGTTTAGGAAAGAGTAACTGTTCCGGTAACGTGCTATCTGAACCGGCGCCTTCCCCGGCGCCGGTTTCGCTTCGTTGCGGCGACCCGCCATTTTTGTTACTATCGCTTTATGGGGAAGACTTTCCAGTTCGCCGTAAGCGCTGACGACGCCGGCGAGCGGCTGGATTATTACCTGAGCCGCCGGCTACCGGACCTGTCCCGGAACCGGGCTAAAGCGCTTATCGGAGACGGGTTCGTTACCGTCGACGGCGAGTTCTGTAAACCGTCTTACCGCTTACAAAAAGGCGAAGTCGTGGCCGGCAGCTACCCGGACGCGGACGTCGAAACCGTCGAACCGGAAGATATCCCGCTTACAGTCTATTACGAAGACGAACACGTAATAGTCGTCGAGAAGCCGGCCGGGATGCTGACCCACCCGACGGACGAGGAGACGACCGGGACACTCGTAAACGCTCTGCTATACAGATACGGACCGCTAACGCCGGTAGGCGCACCGCTCCGGCCCGGGATCGTACACCGGCTCGACCGGGGTACGTCCGGGGTGCTGGTCGTCGCCCGGAGCGAGCTGGCCCACCGGAGCCTGGTGCGCCAATTCAGCGAGCGGACGACCGGGCGCGTTTACGCCGCCATAGTATCGGGAGTACCGGTGCAGGAGTCGGGGGTAATAGACGCGCCGATCGGCCGTTCGGCTTCGAACCCGACGAAGTTCGCGGTAAGCCCGTTGGCGCCAAAAGAAGCGCTAACGGAATATTGGGTGGAGAAGGGTTTTGGAGGCACGGCGCTCGTCCGCCTGCGCCTTCGGACCGGAAGAACCCATCAGATTCGAGTGCACCTCTCGTATATTGGGTACCCTATCCTGGGCGACGAGACGTACGGCGGCCCGACGGGTCTGATAAACCGCCCGGCCCTCCACGCCCATTCGCTGTCCTTCGACCATCCGGCCACGGGCGAGCGGATGTGTTTCGTGTCGCCGCTGGCGGGGGACTTAGTGGAGCTTATCGGTAAGTTAAGCTAGATACGCCGAGATCCTATTTCGGCGGCGGTACGTTTAAGAGAGCGGTTATTATACCAGCGGTTTCTTCGTCGTTTATCCAACTTGGGTCCTTATCCCGCATTCGTTCTACGGTACTTAACCACTCGCCGGGCGTTTTTTCCGCTTCGATTACTCTATCAATCCCATGGCACCGCGTACACTTCGTGCCTATAAGCGCGTGTTCGACGAAGTACGCCGATGCCAAACCCTCGGCGGAAACCGGAGCGGTCGGGACCGTCTCCGCAGGGGAATATTTCGAGATAACACCCAAATTTACGGTCGCGAACAGCAGTACGAACGCCGTCAACCCCAGCGCCGGCGCAAGCTTTACTACCCCACGGAAAGGGCGTACGACCAGCCATTTGGCGACGAGTATTGGGAACAACAGAACGCCGAGAGCGACGTGCCAGGCCGTAAGACTTGTAAGTAAGTACCCGTCGGCGAACAGATTACCGAGCATAAAGACGTAGATAACGGATATCAGAACGAGCGCAAGGTAGCCGAAAACTTTATGAAGGAGTTTCGCGAGCCTCGACGGTTTGAACTGGGCCAAGCCGAAGAGCACTGCGATAAACCCTAACATCAGGGTAATATAAGCGAATATTACCGGTCCCATTAAAACCTCCATAAAAAAGGAGCCTTACCGGCCCCCGTTGATAACTTCCGCCGCCATGTTCATTTATAAAACCGAGTCCACCGCTTCCGTGAGCTTGTCCTTCCCGACCACCCCGACGACCTTTTCGGCCACGTCGCCGTTCTTTATCAATAATACGGTCGGGATATTGCGGATGCCGTACTTGGCGGCGGTCGAAGGGTTCTCGTCCACGTTTAGCTTGCCGACTTTTAACTTGCCCGAATATTCGCCGGACATTTCTTCGACGATCGGAGCGATCATCTTGCACGCCATACACCACGGCGCCCAGAAGTCCACGAGGACCGGAACGTCCGAATTTATGACTTCGTCTTCCCAGTTAGAGTCGTTTACTACTACCAGGTTCTCCGCCATCGATGTTCTCCTTATTTATAACTCGATAAACCCTTTTACGGACTCCGTTCTTACCAACTCGAGTTAATAGCATTATATTCAGGATTTACGATACGTCAAGCGTTTTTTCTAAAAAACCGGTTCCCTTTGGCCCGGCGGACCTTACTATAATTAAACCGCCCGGCCCGTTCCTCGCCCGAGCGGGGGATACATTCGTTTTCTTTATAAACCCTGAGCGGAAGTTAGCCTTAACTTGCCGCCCTCTGGACCAACCGTTCGCCGGCCAGCTCCTCGAGCTTGGCCAGTTCCCGGGCGAAGGCTTTCGACGCCCGGTGGAGCAACACCCGAACGTTACCCTCAGTTTTTTCCATAGATTTCGCGGTTTCCCGGCTGGAGTCGCCGTTTAAATACCGGTGTATCAATACCGTACGGTAACTCTCCGGCAACCGGTCCAGAACCGCCCGGATTACCTCGGCGGTTTCCTTCCTGGAAACCAGCTCGTCCGGCGGCGTCACGTCCGAAGGTATCCCAAGCAAGTAATGCTGTAGTTCCTCGCGAGTATCGTCGTCGAAAGAAACGGTCGGACGCCGGCGTTTCTTGCTGTAATAGCTCTTAAGGATGTTCTTCGCAATGCTGTAAAGCCAGGTTGAACTCTTACATTTCCCTTCAAACCTTTCCAGGGACTCGTAAAAAGCAAGAAATGTTTCGCGGGTTAGTTCCTCCGCGTCGGTCTCCGACGACGTGGAAAAGTACATCATCCGATATACTTTGTCGGCATACCGTCCGAAAAACGCTTTAGCCGCTTCCTCGTCGCCGTTTCGCAGCCCTTTGAGAAGGGCGTTTTCGTTCCGCTCCATCGTCCGCTCCTTCCGCTCTCGCGAAGCCCGGCGCGGCGTTCGCCGCGCAGAGCCGTCCCGCCGATGGCACCGGGGGCACCGGCGGCGCGCCCGGTTTTCGATAATCGATTGTGGGATTACTGCGTATTTGCGCTTCGCGGGACATCGAGACCTTAGGAGTGGTAGCGGTGTACCTCCTTCGAAACTGTTCCTATTTACTAAAATAAAAACCCGCCCCGGCGGAAACACCGCCGTGCGGGTTTATAAACACCAGCACATCCGTTTCGGCCGAAACCGTCCGGACGTTATATTGACTTATTCCGTTGTCCCCGGTCCTCAATTCGATACCCTTCGCGTTTTTGCAATTAAATATCGGTATTATGGCTTTGCAATCGAAGCGAAGGGTTTATCGGCTTGACCTCCAAGGACCGGTTTATTCCTGCGTCTTATCCGTAACTTTTATATCATATCCGCTGCGGCTTGTCCAGCAAAAAAACCGCTAAGTGTAACGTTTTTTTTCGGCGGTTTCTACCGCGTTAGCCGGCATAAAAACGGCGCCGTTAGCGAATCCTGTTACTCCGGTTTCTCGTAAGTAGTAGGTCCGTCGGGGTAGCCGACCGCGTCGCGCCACTCTTTTGGATAGCCGACCGTGTGCGCCCGTTCCTCCGGCGTGCTGACGAACCCGTCGTCGTACTTCGCGATAAGTTCGTCGGCGAAAGCCCACCAATCCCGGACAACCTTTTCTGCGTTTTTCGTGCAGTATTCGGTAAGGTACTCGCGGGCGGCGTCGGGCGAATTTTTATAAAGCTCCTCCGCCTCGGCGTCCGTAACCTCCACCTGCTTCAGCTCTTCGATCTCTATCGGATCTCGCTTTTCTCGTATGTCTTTGCTCATATAGCTGTACTTCAACTCGGCCCAGTTGGCGACGAAGTTGAACGCCCACCAGGCGCTCTCGCGGTCGAATTTATCGGTATTGGATACCTCGTAAACGCTCGGCAGCGACGTTACGCCGCAGTAAAACGGGACGAAGCAGGTTTCGGTCGGTTTGTCGGGGCCGAACCAGCAGATACCGCCGATCGGGTCCGGCAACCAGCTTCGAGCCTGATTAACGTACAAGTACCCGCAGAATTCCACCGAAAGCGGCCGTTCCCACGCCCCTTCAAGCTTGCGGGTGGGTTTCGCGACGTCGCCCTCGCTGTCGTACGGGCCGCGGTACCGGCAGGGAGAACCGAACGGCCCCGCGGCAAGGCCCTTCGTCAAATCGAACTCGGTTCCCTCGAAGTGGTCCCGGTGGAGTCCCATCACGTCCCGGACCTATAAAAGTTCGTCCGGTTTGACCGAGAACGGGTATTCCTTAGTGTAGCCGTCTTCCACCCACGGGTCGAGGCCGAGCGACGGCGCCGCCAGCGACAGTACCCGCCAGATACGGCGTAGCGTGGCGTATGGGTGAAGTCCCTCCCCCAGACTCACCGCCTCGAGCCAGTCGAGTTCGCCGTCGGACGGTTTCCACCACCCGTGTGCTTCGGCGGAACTGAACAGGTTCTCCGAGTACAGCATATTCTCCGGGTCGTCCGGGTCCACTTCCCGAATTCGGAACTCGTTGGCCGCGACGAACAGCTCGCCGTCGGGCACCCGCTTCGCCACCCACAACCCACCTACGCCCTCCGTATCGTCGCCGCACATCTCGAAGACCCAGCCTTCGTAGGGGTCGCCCACCAACAGCGTCTCACCGGTTCCGTAGTACCCGTACGTGTCGATGAGCTCGCCCATAAGCTCAACGGCTTCCCGGGCCGTCATACAGCGCTCGAGGGCCACGCGCGAGAGCTCGCTGCTGTAAAAGATGCGTTTCCCCGGCTCCGGGTTGGGCTGGATTTTGGCGCCGTTCGTGCACTCGCCGATCATCCCCTGGTGTTCGTTAATTATCCCGTAAGAACCGTCGATGTAAGCATAAGTGTGGGGAACCTGGGGGATGTAGCCCAGCGGTATCGATTCAGGGTAATCGGGCGTATCGTACCCGGGCGCGCGTTCCGGCGCCACCAGACGGGGGTAGAAAAACGAGTTGTATTCCTTGACCTCGCCCATAGCGCAAGCCGAACAGTAGACGGGCCTTTGCGAGCCGGGTTTGTGGTCCGCGGCCGGGACGTAGATGATCCGCTGGTCCATCAGCTCGTTGTCGTCCGAATGGGTTACTATGAGCGAGCCGTCGGCGGTCGCTCCCGCCGTTACCAGGATGGTCGTACAGCCGTTGGTTGTGCCCGGTACGTCGTCGAACTGGGCTGCGCCCGCGACCGGCATGAGAAAAAAGCAACAAATAAAAGGGAGCAACCAATATGACCTTCTCATTAAAACTCCTCCTTCCGACACGTATCGTCGGGGAAATCTATATCCTATTGATTATAATCCTGGAGGATTAAATCTTTGGGCGTAACGCTTTTTTCCGGAGCTTTCGCCGGAGCGTTTCGCGTCGGAACATTTAAGTGCGTTATCCTTTATGCTCTTTTATGTATTTCTTGATAACGCGTGCGCGCTCCTTGTCGTCCATCTTAAGGAAATAGTTGACGGCCGAGTTCAGGATCATTCCTCGGGATAAGAGCACGTGGTCGGAAAACCGCTCCAACTTATTGAATAGCTTCTTATCCACCGCGAACGTAACGGTCTTCATAGCGAACTTGGCTTTCCTCATAGCTCGTACCTCACACCTGTTTGATTTTGATTAATAACCCTTTTGCTTCGGTAACTTCTACTTCGGCGCCTTGAGGCACTTCTTTATCGGCGGTCGCCGACCAGTACTCGCCGTGAACAAAGACGCGGCCGCCGCCTGGTCCCACGGGCGTCTCGGCCCGCCCCCGGGCCCCGACCATCCCCCGGTCGCCGGTCGTCGGCTTGCGTCTCTGGGCACGGATGCCGAGACCGACGGCGAGCAGAAAGAAGAGAACCGTCGTAACGACCGCCGGTATAATTACCGAAAAACTCACCCGGAGGTAATCCACGGGCGTATCTACTAAGATGATAGAGCCGAGCAACATGGATATAGCGCCCCCGATTGTCAGCATCCCGTGGCTCGCAACTTTAACTTCGGCTATAAACAATAAGAGCGCGAACAGAATTAGCGCAATGCCGGCGTAGTTGACCGGTAAGGTCGCGAGCCCGTACAACGCCAGGATTATACATATGCCGCCGGCGATACCGGGGAGTATAGCCCCCGGGTTCGACAGCTCGAATATCAACCCGTAGAAACCCAGAATAAGCAAGAGGTACGCGATGTTAGGGTTCGTTATTACCGCAAGTAACTGCTGACGCGGCCCCGGCCGTACTTCTTCGATTATATATTCCGAGAAGTCCAGCGTAACGGTACGGTCGTCGATTTCTATTTCAGCGCCGTCCAGCTGCCCGAGTAAATCTTCGAGGTCGCCGGCCACGTACTCGATTACGCCTTCGGCAAGGGCATCGTCGGCGTGCAGCGAAGCCGATTTTCGGACCGCGCGTTCGGCCCAGTCCTCGTTGCGGCCGTGGGTCTTAGCCAGAGAGCGGATGTAACTAACGGCGTCGTTGGTTATTTTGGCCGTCATATCCTCGTCGGCACCTTCACCGCCCATACCGATGGTTACCGGGTGGGCGGCGCCGATGGACGTGTTCGGCGCCATCGCGGCGACGTGAGCCGACATCGCGATGAACGTGCCGGCGGACGCCGCGCGCCCGCCGGGCGGCGATACGTAAACCGCGATCGGTACTTCGCTCGCCAATATCCTCTGGATGATTTCCCTCATTGACGGGTCCAGGCCGCCGGGCGTGTTAATTTCGATAACCACCAAAGCGGCCCCCGCCGTCTCCGCGTTATCTATTGAATCGACGATAAACTCGGACATTACAGGGCTAACTACCCCGTCGACGACAAGCCTGTAAACGAGAGCTGCGTCTTCCGGCGCGGTCGTATCCGTGCCGGCGCAGGATAGGCCTAGTAAAAGCGATACTACCGCCGCGAAACCGATTATCTTTTTACGATTATTCATTAAACCTGAATAATTATACGCTAAGAAGCGACGGCGCGCAAGTAAAACCGGAAGGGAAAGCGGGATACCGAAGGAGACGCTTCGCCGGCTTGCCGTTCAGGCCCGCGTGTGATATATTCCCAAGCGGGAGAACGTCTATGCGTACTATGAAACTGATATCGATAGTAGCTATCGTTGCTTACATCGCCGGTTGCGGCGGTACGTCTTTCCCCGCGTGGGACCCGAGCGACGAAGGGGCCGTCGTCCATTCCATAAGAGCCGCCGGCGACGGCGCGGAAGCTGCGGCGATCGCCGTCGACGGTACCCCGGTTAAGGGAACCGGATGGTCCTGCGACCCCAGGGCCGGCTTATTGCCGGTCGGCGATAAGGTGTTCTTCGCAAATAACGGCGCGCTATATGTTTCCTCGCCGGGAGGAGAACCTACAACCTTGGCCGACTTCGGTTCAGGAATAGCGAGGGAGATTCAGAGCGACGACGCGTCCGGCGAAGAAGTAGTCGCATCGTGGCGAGTGGATAATTTAATATCCGGCCTGTGTGCCGACGAATCGGGACGGTTAATCGGGTTCCGGTTGGGCCAGATATTGACCCCGTTGGAAAAGGAGCATCCGTCGAGATATACCGAAGCCGAAATAAAGGGTTTTTCAAGCAGGTATGGTTTTTACGTCGACGAAGGTGCTTACGTTCTGGACCTGGAAAGCGGTAAGATCGGTTACTTGCTTCCGACGGCCGACGTATTCTGTTTTCCGGATGAATCGCATCTGGCGCTCGAGTACGCGTTGACGTTATGTATCGCCGACATAGACGACCCGAGCGAAGTCGTCATCACCGTACCCGACGATTACTTCGAGTTGGGGTGGGCTCCCGCCGCGGCGTCGGGCGGCGGAACGACTGTGGTCCTCTGCAACAAAGCGAAACCCGAAAGCGATACGATCATCTCGAACAAGCTGTTCGTTTTAGAAGAGGGGCGGCTACCCGAATCGCCGGCGGCTACTATCGAATCCCGGGAACGGGCGGACCGGATTATTGTATCGCCTGACGGTAGATACGCGGCAGTAGACGTTGTGGCCGGAACTCTCGGCGGCGCGAGCTTATACGTCGTTGACCTTGAAACGGGGGTTTACGAACTGTCGGCGGAGAACGGCTCGGCGTATACTTTTCTGCCGTCGTCTAACGGCTTGGTTTACTTCGCCGAAAGCGGAACGCCCGGCCGGGGCGATTTATGGGCCGTCGGGCTCAACGGGTCCGGATTACGTCGCCTTACCGATACCGGCGACGTGCTGCCTCCGCCTTAAACGGTTGATAAGCTATCGGAGCCGCTGGTTTCGAACGCTTCGTAAAAAAAGACCGGCGCGGGATAACCCGCGCCGGTTCGCGATAAGTTATTACCTTTGCTAGCCTTCTTTAACGGTCGTTTTTCCCGTCCGGTTGTTCGCGCGGGCCTCGTGCCATTCGCGGGTCTTTTCGAGCGGCCAAAGACCGAGCCGGCTGTAAAGTATCCCGCCGGCCCCCAAGACGCCGCAGGATAGGAAGATTATCGTCCCGATGAACCCGAACACGCCGCCTATATCACTGAAGATACCGGCGGGGACGGCGATAAGGTCTCCGATTAACGCGACACTCTGGAGAATCGCCACGCCGACCAGGATCCTGAGCATCGAGTGTTTTTCGGCGCCCAGTATAACGCTGCCCAGGATTTCGCCGAAGACGACGTAGCCGAAGTATTGTAACGCCAGAAGGATGATAATCAACAGCGGGATTAACGGCCAGCCTATTATCGAAACGGCGAGCACGACGAGTGCTATAGGCGCGAGGACCGCCAGCGCTATACCTAAGAGGGCCGACCGCGGGAACTCGTTCGTCAGATGGTCGTGAACGTTATCCAGTTGCCGTTTCATAAAGACCGACGCAAGTAAGCCCAGGAACATAAGGAACAGGAAGAACGCGATTTCCCAGACGATGTCTATTACGTTGCTCGTAATCGGTTCCAAAATCTCGGCGAACTTCTTTATAAAAGGAATAAACGGTATGAAATCACCGCCGAAACAAACTTTTTGGCCGCCGATTTCAGCACCCGGCGCGGCGTTGATACTACCACCTATGGATACCGCGTCGCCGTATACGACGGCGGAGCTTTCGAGGGTAACGTCACCGCCGATGCAAACGGCGTCCCCGCGAACCGTCCCGGCGATGGTCAGGTCGCCTTCTATACATACGGCATCGCCGAGTACTTCATCGCCTTCGGCGATATAAAGGTCTTCGCCGATGGAAACATTATCGTCCTCGTCGTAATCCCCTTCGAATGCCTCTTCGTCTTCACCGACCTTGAGCTTAATCTTGATGTCGCCCTCTTCCGGTTCTTCAGTTTCCGCCGGCGTTTCCGTCTCGCCTTCGGTCTCGGGAGCGTCGGTTTCAGAGGATTCGGTCTCTTCGACCGTCGTCTCCTCGGCTTCCGGCGCCGCTTCCTGTGCGGCGGCCGAGAAAGCCAGGGACCAAACAAGAACGAGCGCGAAGAAGAACATCGTCGGTCTTATTATCTTTTTTATCAACCCGTTCTTCACTTTGTACCTCCGTATTTAGTTGGGCTACTCGTTTATAATGGGTCACTAACCTTGCTATTATTCCGTTTCCACCTTTCAATACGTTTTCCGTACGAAAAGGTTTCACGAAACACGCGGCCGGTGAATTCCCTTCCTTATATCCCCCAAATCTGCTAGTATTACTGAAATGCCCGAACCGATAATTGAGCTTAAGTCGGTCCGGAAGACCCTTACGTCGAAAACCGACGGAATCGAAGTGTTAACGTCGGTCTTCGATTGTTTGGACTTGACTGTATCGGTCGGCGAAAGGGTAGGCGTTATAGGACCGTCCGGTTCCGGGAAAACAACCCTTTTAAAGCTTATCAACCGGCTCGAGGATGCCGACGAAGGCGCCGTCGTGATAGGCGGAAGGGACGTATTAAATTGGGACGTCCAATCGCTTAGGCGTAAAGCGGCGCTGGTCCTACAGAAGCCGTATATCTTCGAAGGGTCCGTATACGATAACGTCGCGTTCCCTTACAAAGCGGCGAACGAAAAAGCACCGTCGCACGAAACGGTGGAAAGGCTTCTTTCGGAAGCGGGCTTAACGGACATCGATACGGCGCGACCGGCGGCGGCCCTTTCAGTCGGGCAACAGCAACGTGTTTGCCTTGCCAGGTCTCTTGCTACGAATCCGGTTGTGTTAATGTTGGATGAGACGACGTCTTCCCTCGACCCGAGCGTAGCCGCCGGGGTATTGAAAAAGATATAC
>CBDUXC010000006.1:0-15293 GCA_965371065.1 uncultured bacterium | reverse complement strand
GCTCTGGCAGCTCAAGGCACAGCATGCGCGCCACCTGCTGCTGTCCGGCGAACGACCGAAAGCGTTCAGGGCCGACGACGAACTGTACCTGACTCTGGAGACGGAACCGGACGGGGCGGACGGCCCGTCGCCGTACAGGATACTGTTCGGGGAAGCGGGGGGATAGGTTTAAGCCGTATACGACGTACGAAGAAAACGGCGGCCGCAACGGCCGCCGGTATGTTGTATTCCCGTACCAGGTTAACGGTTTTCGTTGAGTTTAATCGTTCGGTTCAACGACGCTACAATCCCGTGTACTCGATTTCGTACGTAGCGTATACGTTCACTGTCGTCGTTACTTCCCGCGGTACGATCATCTGGTTGCCGGCGGCGAACCCGCCGATGTCGCCCGCCATCTCGCGCGACACGTCGTAGACGTTATACCCGCCGTAGTCGTAGCTCATAGCAACGAGGTCAACGACCCGGGCGCCCATCGCCGACGCCAGGGTATCGGCGGTCCTGCGGCAGTCCGCGGCGGCGCTCTCCAACGCTTCCTCGTACTTCTCGTCCAGGTCTTTCACGACGAAGTCGATGCTGCCCACGTCTTCGATTCCCGCGTCGATTATCGCGTCCAGGATAGGACTTATCGTGTTCATATCTTCCTGGAAGATTTTTATCGAGCGATAGACGGAGAAGTAGTCCACCTTGGTCGAGTCTTCTTTATAGATTGTGTCTATCGAAAGCGACTCGGTGGCGATGTTCTTCTTAGGGACGCCGAGGGCCAGCAGGGAGTCCATAAGCGTCCTCATCTTGGACGCGTTCTCGTCGTACGCTTTGCTCGCCTTCTTGTCGCGGGTGTAGATGTAGGCCGAGATTACCACCTGGTCCGGCATCGCTTTCACGTTGCCGGTCCCGGTAACGTTGAGCAGGACCGGCTCGGGGGCGCCGCCGGATTTCAAATATGCGTCGGGTATTGTGAAGGTGAAGGTTTCGGCCGCCGCCGTTACGGCAATTACCGCCGTTAGCAGGGCGAAACAATATACAACGTAGTTCCTCATTGTTATCTCCTCGCGTTTTTTCGGGGTACTTACGCTTTCTTTGACTGTTCGCGTTCGTTCAGGTTTAAGCGGGTAGAATACTGTGATATACTGGGGCGTTACGACCTTTGATTATATTATATCGCAACGGGGGCTAAAATCAAACTTGACTAATTAACTCATATATGTTAAGGTAAAATACCTAAGGATGAAAATGCGTAAACGGAGGTAGAGAATGGTCAAAAAGCTAAGGAGCCGTCCCGTGTTCGTCGGGGCGTTGGTGTTGGCGCTGTTGGCGTTGACGGTCTTCGCGAACGAATGGCCGGCCGCGCCGACGGCCGCCGACATGCTCGCCGACGATACGGTGTCGGACGCTATCGACGACGCTTGGGACGATTCAGATGCCGGCGACAAGGACAAACGCCACGAGGAAGGCGGGTGGATACTCCAGTGCCGGCGCAAAGATCCGTATGGCCATTGGGAGTATTACTTTTGCGTCGAACGCGTCGCGGCCGGTACGAAGGCCGGTTTAACGCCCGGAGCTCCGCCGGAGAAAGAGGATTGCCGCGTGGTCGGGTTCTTCCACACGCACCCGAACCCGCCGACGGACGAGGACGGGAACAAATGGGAACAGGGCCCGAGCGACGCCGATAAGAACTGGCACAACCGGCATAAGATCCCGGGTATAGTACGGAACGCCGGCGGAAACGAAACCTTTGGGCCCGATAGCGGCGTTTACGAATAAGGAGACTGGAAAATGATAACCAAAAATGTTATAAAAAGATACCGGAAGGAGAGGTTTATGCGAAACCCGAGCGTTCTCGCGTTAATTGTTATCGGGTTGTTCGCGACGATGGTAATGGGATGTTCCGAGACAACCACGACAAGCATGACCGAGGCGATACAGATCGCGAAGGACCACGTTGCCGCCGACGGCGTGATGACCATCGACGACAGCGAGAGGGATTCGGTAGCCGCCGACGAAGGAAGCGTCTGGCACGTCTCCTTCCCGTATAAAGACTCTATGGAGATGCTGGGCGGCGAACCACACGTGTTCGTCGCGAAGAGCGACGGTACGGTAACCGATATTTACTATACTCAGTAACGTTTTCTATCACGAACCTCCCCCTAAAAAGGCCGCCCTGGCGACAGGGCGGCTTATACTAATAAACAAATCGAGTTCGGGCTAAGGGCTCGGTTGCGGGTCCATTTTAAGGTAACTCGTTATATCGTCGGGCGCCCGGAGTTCGAGTACGATATTGTCGCCCGACATCAGGTTTGCAGAACTTAACGTGATTTCTTTGTTAACCTTGTATCCGGATATCGAATTACCGATCGCGCTGATCTGTTCTTTGGTCAGCGTTACGGTTACGTTCTTTCCTCTGGCGTTTTTAACGGCGTCGGCCTGAGCTTTCGTAAGTTCAATGGTAACCGTCTTGGTTTCCTTTTCGACGGTTCGTTCGCTTTCGGCGGCGCCGGCCATAAACGCAAACGCCAACGCCAAAACCGCCGTAAGAACAATGATTATCCGCATATTTTATAACCTCCCAGGTTGGAAAGAACTATAGCCGATACCCGCTCATTATACGGTCGTATATCTGATTTGTCAATTCCATACGGTTGCCAAACGTTATGTTTAAGGTAAAAAACCGCCGTGTTGCGGCGGCGGGTTATAGTTTTATACGGCGTTAAACCGCTCGTCCGGCTTTATAACTTGTTGCACTTGCATTCCCGCGCCTAACCCATTATAATTCATAGGGGTAACGGTCCTTAACGTAAACGTTGAGATATAATATCCTATATAAGTTCCCGCTTTTCGTAGCTTTCGCGGCCGCGTCCTTCGCGCCGGCCCAACCCGCCGAGGAGCCCGAGGACGAGCGGTATCACGTCGAGGCCGACGTTACCGAGGGCTATATGTCCGGCGACGAACAGGTCCTCCACGGGATCGGCAACGTCCTGATTACTCACGGCGACACGAGAATCACTTGCGACGAGGCATGGTCCTACGAGAAGGAGGGCAACGCGGTCCTGAAGGGCAACGTCCGCCTGGTCAACGAGAAGGAGAACTACGTACTAACCAGCCAGTACGGCGAGTACTTCGAGAAGACCAAGCTCGCCGTCGCGTCCAAAGGGCCGAAGCTGGTTCTGACCGGCGACCGGCCCGTTATCATCACCGGCGACATAATGCGGATGAACACCGAGACCGAAGAGGGCGAGGCCGTCGGCAACGCCCACGTGGTCTCGGAGGACGTCGAAGCCTTCGGCGAGACGCTGCTGTATTTCGGCGAAGAGGAACGAATCGAGTTATTGGGTACGCCCGTGGCCTGGCAGGGCGACAGCCGCCTGGCCGGCGACAAGCTCACTATGTTCTTAGCCGGCGACGACGTGGACCGCCTGTTGGTCGAGGGCGACGCCCGGGTCATTTACTTCGCCGAAGGTGGCGACGAGGAGGAAGAGGAGACGGAAACAACCGAAACGGAAGAGACGTCTTCGGAAGTCGTCGAAAGCGTGGGTGAACCGAAAGCGACGGAAACGGTCGAGGAACTAGTAGAGGAAGAAGCGCCGGCCGTTGGAGTTCCCGAAGACGAAACGATGGAAGAACCGGCGGACGCCGAGCTCGCTTTCGACGAGCCCCTCGACTTCGAAGCGCCCGTCGCCGAAGAGGGAGAAGAACCGCCGACCGGTCGTGTCGAAGCTTCCGGCGACGTAATTGATTGCTTGTTCGACGAGGGCCGAATCGAGAAGATATACATAATCGGCTCGGCCCGGGGCGATTTTATGCCCTTTGACGAGCTGGGCCGGGAGACCGGCGAAGAGATAGACACCTCCGGCGACCGGATTACCGTCTATACCCGCGAAGGCGAAGTGAAGAAGATAATAGTTGAAGGCGACGCGGTAGGCGTGTATCATCCGGCGGAGGCCGTCGGCCGTGAAGGCGTAACCCGGACCGAAGGCGATACGATATCGGTCTATATGCGGGACCAGGAGGTCCGACGTATCGTCGTCCACGGCCACGCCCGTGGCAGCTACTTTACCAGGGAAGCCGCCGCCGAGGAGGAAGGCAAGGCCGAGGCCGGCGAAACCGGTTCATAAGGCCGGCGAGACCGGTTCAAGAGACCGGTGAGACCGGTTCAAGAGACCGGTGAGACCGGGTCATAACTGTAGGGGATAATTTGGCGAAAAAAGAGGGCGAAGAAAAAGCAACAGATGACGACGTAATCCGGTCCGACGGCGCTTTGGAGACCGACGAGCTGGTCAAGATATACTCCAAGCGCCGCGTCGTGGACGACGTCTCGATTTACGTTGAACCGGGTGAAGTGGTCGGCTTACTCGGGCCCAACGGCGCCGGGAAGACCACGACCTTCTATATCGTCGTCGGCATCATACGGCCCAACGGCGGGAAGGTCTTTATGGCCGGCGAGGACCTGACGCGCTTGCCGATGTACAAACGCGCGCGTCGGGGTATCCAGTACCTGGCCCAGGAATCGTCGATATTCCGAAAGTTGACGGTCGAGGAGAACATACTGGCTATCCTGCAGACGCTGCCGATGACCGGGAAAGAACGGCGCGAGAAGACTACGGAGCTTCTCGAGGTGATGGGCGTGGACCATCTCGCGAAGAAGAAGGCTTACACCCTGAGCGGCGGCGAAAGGCGCCGGGTCGAAATAGCCCGGTCGCTTACGACGTCGCCCAAGTATCTGTTGCTGGACGAGCCGTTCGCCGGGATAGACCCTATCGCCGTCGAGGACATCCAGAACATAATCGCTCAGCTCCGGGAGTCGGGGCTGGGCATTCTCGTAACCGACCACAACGTCCGGGAAACCTTGGAGATAACCGACCGGGCTTATATAATGTTCGAGGGCCGGATAATGATTTCCGGGACCGCCGAAGAACTAATAAACGATCCGGAGGCCCGTAAAATTTATCTGGGGGAAAGGTTCAGGATGTAGCGGCGCGGGAAGCCGCCGACCGATATGGAACTCTCCCAGGAGATGAAGCTCGAGCAGCGCCAGGTCATCTCGATGCGCCTGCAGCAGGCGCTTCAGATGCTGTTACTTACCGGCGTTGAGCTGACCGATTGTATCGAACAGGAGTTGGAGTCGAACCCGGCCCTGGATATAGAACGGGAAGAAGGCGACGTTATCCCGCTGGGCGACGGCCGGGGCGGCGGCTCGATCGAGAATATAGACTGGGACGACTACTTTGACGGGACCCGCGGCCCGTACGTTCAAGAGACCGACGAACCGTACGACCCCCTCGCGAACCAACCCGCCCGGCCCGAAAGCCTTATCGAACATCTCACCCGCCAGCTCGAAGTTATTTGCGACGACGAGGAAACTTTTAACGTCGCTTTCGCGATAGTTACGGCTCTGGATATATACGGTTATCTTAGGATTGGTTTAGACGAACTGGCCGAGGAGATAAGCGCCGACCCGGCCGAAGTTGAACGCGTCCTCGTGGATGTGGTCCAGGAGCTGGACCCGCCGGGTGTCGGGGCCAGGGACCTACGCGAATGTCTGCTCGTACAGTGGCGACTGATGTCTGAACCGAACGCGCTAGCCGGGCGGTTAATCGGAGACTATCTTGACAAGATTGGGCGTGTGTCGCCGGCCGTTCTCGCTGATAAGCTGGGGAACGACGAAGCCGACGTCGTAAAGGCCGTAGAAATTATCAAAAGTATGGAGCCCCGGCCCGGACGCGCGTTCGGCTACAGCCGTAACGTTCCGCTCATACCCGACATTAACGTTGACCTGGTCGACGACAAGGTCCGGGTTCGGATAGACGACGACGTGGGAAGCCGCCTTTATATAAGCCCCAAGTATAAGAACCTCCTTGTTAATTATAAAAACCTGGACGCGACGACGAAAAAGTACCTTCAGGAGAGAATAAAGGCCGCCGCATGGTTCATTCGGGCGATTCACCAAAGGCGCAGGACGATGCGGAAGGTCGCGGCGGCCGTCTTCGAGCATCAGAAGGACTTCCTCGAACGCGGGCCGATGGGGCTTAAACCGCTGACGATGGAGGACGTCGCCGACGAGGTGGGCGTCCACGTCTCGACCGTCTCCCGGGCGGTGGCCGGCAAGGTGGCCGATACGCCCGCGGGGATTTACCGGCTCAGGTACTTCTTTACCGGGGCCGTCGCGGGCGACCGGGGCGACGTGGCCGTCGAGAAGGTAAAAGCCCTTCTCCGCGGCATAATAGAGGACGAAGACCCGACGGCGCCGTACTCGGATGAAGTCCTGGCCGAGAAGTTGGCCGAGAGGGGCGTCTATATTGCGCGGCGGACGGTCGCGAAGTACCGCAAGGAGTTGAACATCCCGTCGAAACATGAGCGACGTAAAGTTGTATGACGTTCTTATCGTAGGCGCGGGGCCCGCCGGGTACCCGGCCGCGCTTCGGGCCGCGGCCGAGGGCGCGTCCGTCGCGATTATCGAGCGGGACCGCCCCGGCGGAGTCTGCCTTAACCGGGGCTGTATTCCCACCAAGTACCTGGTCCACGAGACTATGTCCGGCGAGGCCGAATGGCCGGTCCTTCTCGACGGTATACGCGAAGTCGTTGACGGTCTTGTCAAGGGCATCGAGTTCCTTTGGGAGAAGAGGGGCGTGGATTACTATAAGGGGGCCGGTTTCATAGAAGCGCCGGGGCGTGTGCGCTGCGAAGGTACCGATGAGGTTGCGTTGAAAGCCGAGAAGGGTATCCTCTGGGCGCCCGGTTCGGTACCGATGGACGTCCCCGCCTTGCCGGTGGACCACGAGCTGGTGCTGGACAGCGACGACTTAATCGCCCGCGGCGCCGGTTTCGGTTCTTGTATCGTTGTCGGCGGCGGCGCTATCGGCCTCGAGTGGGCGTCGATTATGGCGCGTACCGGCGTCGCCGTAACCGTAGTCGAGATGATGCCGCAGCTTTTACCCGGGTTGGACGAGGACGTCGCGAAAAGGCTCGCCGGGTTGATGAAACGGCGGGGTATTAAGGTGTTGACCGGCTCCGCCGTCTCGGGTTTGGAAACCGCCGGCGAAGGCGTAGTCGTTACGCTGAATAATGGCGATGACCTTTCGGCGGACCGCGTTCTGGTCGCCGTAGGGCGTACCGCGGCCGTGAACGCCGGCGAAGCCGAACGTTTGGGGGTAAACCTCGAGAAGGGCCGGGTAGTCGTAGATGACGCGATGGCCACGTCGGTTCCGGGCGTATACGCCGCCGGCGACGCGGCGGGGAGCGGGCCGATGCTGGCTCACCTTGCGACGAAACAGGGGTTGGTCGCCGTCGAGAACATATTGGGCAAAGGGCCGAAGACCATCGACTACGACGCCGTTCCCTGGGCCGTCTTCTGCGACCCCGAGTGCGCCGGCGTAGGTTTGACTGCCGCTCAGGCGGCCGACCGGGGCGTTGACGTACGGGAGAGCCGAACGGACTACAAGGCCCTGGGCCGCCCGCGGGCCGACGGGAACATAAACGGTTTCGTGAAGATAGTTGCCGAGGAAGGGACAGGGCGCCTTCTAGGCGCTGCGGCGCTGGGTTACAACGCTAGCGAAATAGTCCAGGTAGTAACCGCGGCGATGGCCGTCGGAGGAACCGTCGGCGACCTGGCGGAGATGATCGCGATACATCCGACGTACGTCGAGGCGGTCCGGGAGGCCGCTGACGACTGGTTCGGTAAAGCTATACATAAATTATGAAAGGCGTCAAGGAACAAGGCCCGCGGATCCCGTCGTGGCTGAGAAAGTCGGCGGCGGACCGAATATCACGGGGCGCGGCACGCCGGGCGGTACAGGGTTTGCGCACGGTTTGCGAGGAAGCCCGGTGCCCGAACCGGGGCGACTGCCTGGGCGAGCGGGCGACAGCGACGTTCTTAATACTGGGGCCGGGCTGCAGCCGGGACTGTGGCTTCTGCGCGGTCGCGAACGACCCGACGCCGTCGGACCCGTCTGAACCCGCGCGCGTGGCGGCGGCCGCCCGGGAATTGGGCTTGAGCTACGTAGTGGTAACTTCGCCCACCCGGGATGACCTGCCCGACGGCGGGGGCGGGCACTTCGCCGAAACGGTTAAAGCGGTCCGCCGGGTTTTGCCGGAAGCCGGAATAGAGGTACTGGTTCCGGATTTCGGCGGAAGCCGGGAAGCGGTCGATACCGTGTTAGCGGCCGGTGTGGACGTGTTCGCGCACAACGTGGAGACGGTATGCCGGTTGTACCCGAGGGTGCGACCCGGCGCCGATTACGATGGATCGTTGGGGCTTTTAAAGTACGCCGCTGAAAAAGGCGCTCTATGTAAATCGGCGTTGGTACTCGGGATGGGCGAGGACGACGAAGAGGTCTTTTCGACCCTGGACGATATGGCGGCCGCCGGCGTTTCGATAGTCGCGATAGGGCAGTATATGCGGCCGACGGCGGCTCACGTCGCGGTGGCAAGATACCTTACGCCCGAGGACTTCGCCCGTTTCGAGGATGTAGCCCGGTCGGCGGGGTTCGCGGCGGTCGCCGCGGGGCCTTACGTACGTTCGTCATATCGGGCCGCCGAGCTCGCCGAACGTGCTCGGCGTACCGTAATAGCTTGAGAATGAAAGTATTTTATGCTATTATCCAGCGCCTTCGGGACGGCCGAGACGTTCCCGGGGGCACATTATTTAGTACGGAGGTAATGAATGAACTTACAGATAACGGGTACTAACGTTGACGTTACCGACGCGATTAAAGACTATATCAGAAAGAAGTTAAAGAAAGTAACGAAGTATCTGAGGGATATAATCGAAATCCACGTAACCGTTAAACAGGAGAGATACCAACAGATCTGCGAAATAACGATTCTGGCCGACCGTATAACCGTCCGGGGGGAAGGCGACACCGCGGACCTGTACGCGTCGGTGGACCTGGCGGTTGAGCGCATCGAGAAGCAGCTCCGGCGCTACAGGGGCAAGCTAATCAGTCGGCGCCACCGGGGCGCCGATGCGGTACAGGAAGCCAAGATATCGGTACTGGAGCACAGCTCCGTTATACTCGATGAGAAGCTGGTTGTTCTAGTCGAGGACATGGTGCCGGTCAAGCCGATGGGCGTCGAAGAAGCGGTTATGCAGATGGACCTTATGAACCGCGATTTCCTTGTGTTCAAGAACGCCGAGTCGGACGCCGTAAACGACATATACCATCGGTCCGACGGGACCATCGGGCTTATTGAAACGTAAAGGACTCCATTTATTACCTTAGGCGATTGAGAGGTGGCGCGTAATGAAGATTACGGATTTCGTCGATAAAGACCATATGGAATTGGAGTTGAAGGCGAAGACCAAGGAGCAGGTGCTCGACGAGTTGGTGGACATTGCCGTCGCGACGGGGCGTGTAAAGGACAGGGACGAGATTTTGCGAGCGGTAATCGAGCGGGAGAACCTTTGCAGCACCGGTTTCGAGAACGGCGTCGCGATCCCGCACCCGCGGCAGGGGCATCCGGACGTTGTCGAAAACCTGGTGGCGGTCTTCGGCCGGTCGAAGGACGGTATAGATTTTGAAGCGCTCGACAGCGAGCCGGTCTATATCTTCTTCTTGCTGTGCGCACCCACCGACAGCGAACACCTGAAGGCGCTCGCGAAGCTCAGCCGGTTCCTGAAGAGGAAAGCGTTCCGGGAGCGGCTTATAGCGGCCCAAACGCCCGACGACGTCTGGCAAATCCTTGAAGAAGAAGAGGAATAAGCGGGGGCGCCGGTGGCCCGCGGGCGGAAAAAGAAAGCGGTCAAGGCGGACGAGCTGGCTCTGGGCGGGACTCGTCCGCCGGTCGGCGTTACGGTCGGTGAATTCGTAGAGGAATACAGGTCGGCCGCGAAGCTCGACGTCGTAGAAGGGCGCGGCGGGCTAAACCGCAAAATCCGCGGCGCCGAGATAAACCGGCCGGGGTTGGTCCTGGCCGGGTTTTTCGGTCGTTTCGCCCACAAACAGATACAGGTAATCGGCCAGACCGAGCTTTCCTACCTGAAGACGCTTACCGAAGAACGCCGCGTCGAAGTATTCGCGAAAATATTTTCATATTCGGGGATTCCTTGTTTTATCGTCGCGAGGAACAGGAAGCCGCCGGGCGCGCTGTTGGTAAAAGCGCGAACGAAGAGGGTTCCCGTACTGGTATCGAAGCTCCGTACGACCGAACTTATCGCCTTGACGTCCGACTACCTTCGCGAGAAATTCGCGCCTCAGGTCAAGTTCCACGGCAACCTTCTCGACGTGTACGGGCTGGGAGTGCTTCTCCTGGGCGAGGCTACGACGGGTAAAAGCGAATGCGCCCTGGACCTGATAATGCGCGGCCATAAGATGGTCGCCGACGACATCGTGTTCGTTAAGCGTAAATTCGGCGAAGAGCTTATCGGCGAGGGCAGCCCGTTCATTCACGACCATATGGAGATTCGGGGCCTCGGTATCTTGAACGTAAGCAAGCTCTTCGGCGTTAGGGCCGTTCTCGAGCGAAAGAACGTGGACATAATAATGAAAATCGAGATGCACGACCCCGACAAGGAGTACGATAGGACCGGCCTGGACGTAACCGTCGCCGACGTGCTGGGCGTGGACGTTCCGCTGATTACGATTCCCGTCGTCCCGGGGAAGAACGTTTCGACTATTGTTGAGGTCGCCGCGATGAACACGCTTCTAAAACGCCGGGGGTACGACTCGGCCCGCGAGTTCAACGAGGCGCTTATGCGCGAGATGGAGGACGAATAACGCGATGGCCGGGTCGATTCAGAAGACGCCCGTCAACATCGTTATCGTCGCCCACGGCGACATGGGCGTGGAGCTTGTCCGGTCGCTTCATATGATAATGGGCGCGGCAACGGGGATTTACGCCGTTTCGCTTTCGCCTGAAGAGAGCATAGAAGACCTGGGACAAGCCGTCAAGCGCACGATAACGAAGGGGCTCGCCGCGTACGACGGCGCTTATACGCTGATGTTGGTCGATATGTTCGGCGGAAGCTGCGCCAACGTCGCGGCCAAAGTTGCCGCCGACCTGGACCCGGAACGGATAATAGTTGTGGCCGGTGTCAATCTACCGATGGCCGTCGATGCGGTCATCAATAGAGACATATTGGATTTCCCGGACCTGGTTCGGAAAGTGGTCGAAGCCGGCAACCGTTCGATAATAGATATGAGCGACCTGGTACGCGGGATAACGCGAAAGAACAAACGGTGATCGGCGACCCGTTTCGAGATACCGAGCAGTACAGGCGCTACGGCGTACTGCTGGCGCGCATAGACGACCGGCTCGTCCACGGGCAGGTCGTAGTCGGTTGGAACCGGGTCGTGCGGGCCCGTTTTATCGTGGCGTGCAACGATAGGGTCGCCGGCGACGAGTTCGCCCGAACGCTTACAGAGACGGCCTCAGCGCCCGCCGATATAACGGTTACGGCTCTTTCGGTGGACGAGGCGTCGGCCGAAACGTCGTCGGGGGTTTTCCGCGGCGGCGGCGCGATACTACTATTCGAGAGCCCCGCCGACGTGCTGCGCGTACTGGACGCCGGCGTCGAACTGGACCGTGTAAACCTGGGCGGGATGCATCAGAAGCCGGGCAAAACGGAAGCGGCTACGGCGATTTGGTTGGATGGAAGCGACTGCGCGGACCTTCGGGTTATATGCGAACGCGGCGTGCGGGTTACGGCTCAGATGGTCCCGACCGAAGCGGAAGTGGACGTCGGGGTAATACTGGATAGGGCGGCGGTCTGCGTCGATGACTAGGGAACCGCTTCTCTTCGCGTTCGCCGTACACGACCACCAACCGGTTGGAAATCCAAGAGCGGCTACGAGAAGATTTACCAGGGAGCGACGTTTTTCGTTGGCTTCGTCGTAACCTCCGGCGAAACCGGGGAGTGGTCTCTGAATTTGACGGTCGATATATAGTGGAATGGAGCGATGTAATAAGCGGTTTCCCTTCGCTCGCGGCCCGGAGCGCCGGCGTCGCGGCGTTGGGCGCGGTTCTGGGTCTCGACTACATCGTTATCGGACAGACTTTATTGGCTCAGCCGGCGATTAGTGGACCGATAGTCGGTATGGCTCTGGGCGAACCGATGCTTGGTATATGGGCCGGCTTAACGGTCCAACTCCTCTGGGCAGGGCGCCTGCCGGTGGGCGCGTACGTTCCTCCCAATAGCTGCGTCGCGGCGGTTTTCACCGTGGGGGCCGCGGCTCTGATGCCGGGTACGGTCGCGCCGGCTTACCGGGCGGTCCTGGCCGGGCTGCTTACTCTGCCGGTGGCGTACGCTGGCGGGCGATTGGATGTGTTTATCAAAACCCGGTTGAACGTGGCGTACCTACACGCGGCGGAACGTGCGCTGGCGAAGAACGGGCGCGCGCCGTTGGGCGCCGCTACCTTAAAGGGCGTCGCGTCGGTATTCGTAAAGGATTTCGTCCTGTTGTGGGTATCGGTTTTCGCCGCCGCGGTGGTGCTGGGGCTTGTAGCCGGTAGGATTACCGAGAAATTGGGCGCCGGGTTGGACCTGGCGTATGTGGTTTTACCGGCCGCCGGCGTCGCTTTGTTGTTGCACGCGTACTGGTCGCGGAAGACGGTTTTGGCCTTCGCCGCCGGCGCCGCGACGGCGGGATTTGCTCTATTTGTTACGTCGATTATATTTACGTCATTTCTGGAATATCAGGTGTTTAGAGCTAGGTTTCTAAAGTTCAACATTAATGGATGAACTACGCGTCCATAAAAGATGAGAAGGTTTTACCGCCGTTACGCGTTCGTGTTCGCGCGGTGGTTCGCGCTCTTTTTATTCAGGCGGTGAACAACTTCGAGCGGATGCAAAGCCTGGGGTTCGCGTTCGCGCTATCGCCGGTACTGAAGTGGTTGTATCCCGAACGCGGCGATTGGGCGCGGGCGGTTGAGCGCAACCTGGGGTTCTTCAACACTCAGCCGTATCTGGCGAGTTGCGCTCTGGGCGTCGTCGCTCGGGCGGAGATAGACGCGGCGCCGGTCGGGCCGACCGCAGACGAAGTGGACGATATCAAACGCGCGACGATGGGCGCTTTCGGCGGCTTGGGCGACAGCCTTTTCTGGGCCGTGATGGTTCCCCTGGCCGCTCTCTGGGCGTTGATGTGCTTTTTGATTTGGCCGGTATACCCTTTAATCGGCTTAATCGTAGGGTTGGTGGCGTACAACGTTGCCCATCTGTGGGTGCGGTTCTACTTCTTCGAACGGGGCCTGCGCGACGGTCGGGGGGTTACGGCCTTCCTACAAAAGGTAAGGCTCCCGTGGTGGGTTACCGTACTGCGGGGCGCCGCGGCCTTTACCCTGGGCGCGTTCGCCGTGGTCGTTTACTGGCGCTTGTCGGGTTGCGGCGCTGGCGACTTCAACGTCGTATCGCTGGTGCTTTTCGCCGGGATAACGGTGGTATTGGCTTTAGGCGGCCGTTTCGTTGGGCGGCTTTCGCCGTCGGCGGCGTGGTACGCGACGATTATTCTATGCCTGCTCGCAGGGACGTTGTTTTAGAACAACGGTTGGTTTCGGCGTTCCGTGCTTCGGGATAATTAATGAAACGTAAAAAATTGATAACGAAAAAAGGTCTTCACGTCCGTCCAGCACGTGTTTTCGTCGAAGAGGCCCGAAAATACGAATCAAGGATTTACCTTGAAAAAGACGGTGAACAACCGGTCAACGGGAAATCTATTATGAGCGTTTTAACCCTTGCGGCCGGCCCGGGTTCGATCGTGTACCTGGAGGTCGACGGTCCCGACGAGGAAGAGTGCTTCGCCGTATTAGAAGACCTGCTCGTCAACGGGTTGAAGGAAGAGGATAAATAGCGTTGTATACTTTTCAGGGCATACCGGCCAGCCCGGGCATAGCCGTCGGCAAGACCTTCGTCGTCCACCTTGACGAGCTGGACGTGGCCGAGACGCTCGTTAACGAGGGGGACGTCGAGGCGGAGGTGGCGCGCTTTCGAGATGCTCTTACTGTAACCAAATCCGAGTTCGAAATGATGAGAGACCGGCTGGCCGGGCCGTCGGAGGCGGTATCCCGAGAGCTGCTAGACGCGTATATCCTCTTTCTTGACGATATAGTGTTGGTAAAGCAAGCCGAGCAGTATATCCGGGACAAACGCTACTCGGCCGAGTACGCCGTCAAGTCGACGCTCGAGTGGGCTTCGGAGATATTCGACGAAATGGAGGACCCGTACTTCCGGGAACGGGCCGTAGACCTGAAGGATGTTGGCAGCCGTATAATCCAGAACCTGCTCGGGACCGTCCATATATCGTACGACGAGATGAAGGAAGGCTCCGTCGTCGTGGCCCACGAGCTTCCGCCGTCGGAGACGGCGTCTATTCCAAGGGGGCGGGTAGCGGGTTTCGTAACCGAGGTAGGGAGCCGGACGTCCCATACGGCGATTATGGCTCGGAGTATCGAGGTTCCCGCCGTCGTCGGCGCGTCCGGCGTAACCGGGAGGATACGGTCCGGCGACGTCGTCGCTTTAGACGGTTTCACGGGACGCGTCGTCGTCAACCCGGACGCTGAGACCCTGGGCGAGTTCGAGGAACGACGCCGGGCGCACGAAAAAGAACTGCAACGGAAAGCCGCCCTCGTCGAACTCCCCGCCAAGACGCTCGACGGTTATAGAATAGAACTTTCGGCGAACATAGAGGTCCCCGAGGAGTTAGACGCGCTGGCTCGCTACGGCGCCGAAGGGATAGGCCTGTACCGGACCGAGTTTCTGTTTATGAACCGGGACGACGTGCCGTCCGAAGACGAGCAGTTCGAGGTGTACCGGAAGGTCGCGGCGGGCGCCTTGCCCCATTCAACGATAATCAGAACAATCGACATCGGCGGCGATAAGTTCCTTACCCAGCTCAATATATCGCCGGAACTCAACCCGTACCTGGGGCTTCGAGCGATACGTTTTTGCTTGGAGCGGCCCGAAGTCTTCCTTACCCAAATCAGGGCGATACTGCGGGCGAGCGCGTATGGCAAGATAAAGATAATGTTCCCGATGATATCCGGCGTGAGCGAACTCATCGCCGGCAAGGAGTGGGTCGCCAGGGCGATGGAAGAACTTAAAAACGAGGGGAAGCCTTTCAACCCGAACATAGAGGTCGGTATAATGATCGAGGTGCCTTCGGCGGCGATTACGGCCGACGTGCTGGCGCGTAATTGCGACTTCTTCAGCATAGGCACCAACGACCTTATTCAGTACACTATCGCCGTGGACCGGGGGAACGAGAAGATAGCGTATCTTTATCAGCCGTTCCACCCGGCGGTAATCCGTTTAATTTATACCGCGGCTGACGCGGCTCACAAGAACGGGATATGGATCGGCGTCTGTGGCG
>CBDUXC010000005.1:0-15385 GCA_965371065.1 uncultured bacterium | reverse complement strand
GTGACCTGACCCGGGCGATTGACGAGACCGACGCCGACCCGGCGGTGCCACAGCACCATGTGGACGCGATACGGATGTTGGAACGGAAGGTATTCGACGTACTGCGGGCCGAGGGGCTCGAGCCTATCGAGGCCGGGCCCGGGATGCTTTTTGACCCGACGGTCCACGACGCGGTGATGGTCGAGTGCAGCGCGGACTTCGAGCCGAACACGATTATGAAAGTACTGGGACCCGGGTATACGTTCAAGGGGCGCTTGCTCGTCCCGGCGAAGGTAATGGTTTGCCTCGAGGAGGAAGCGGGACCCGGCGGGCAAGCGGAAGCGGAGGGACGCGGCGGGCCGTCCGGATGACCTGGATAGTGATAATCGTAGTTTCGGTAGGTATCGCCGCGGCGGCGACGTTCGTAGGGACGTGCACGAAGTCGGTGGAATCCGTGGACCCGCCGGAAGCCGGAACCGCCGGCGCGCGGACGGCCGACGCGTCACGGGACCTCGTCTTCTACGGCGGTTTGACCGGCAAGGTCGAGGTCGGGCGCATCCGGGCGACGCCGCTTCCCCTCGAGGACGCCGGCGACGGCGAATATCGGGTCGACGTACCCGGGGCAGATAGGCCCGTTTACCTGTCGGAACCGTACGCTGTCGTTTACTTCGAACCTGTCGGGATAAGTACCGCCCATGCTTTGATAATGACCGATTCGGCGTTTGACTTACTGGCCGGCGACGCGACTTACGACCGCGTAATGCCCAGACCGATATACCCCGGCGGCGGCTGGGACGCGGTATTCTATAAGGGCGCAGTAGCGTTCGAGCCGGTCCCGCCCGGTTCCGGCGGGACGATAACCCTCGACGTGCCTTACTCGGTGGACCCGGGGCGGCCGACGGCCGTCGTGTTAGCGGGCGCAAAGGTCGAGTTTCCGTTTTCGGCTTTTTATCCGCCCGGCACTTTAAAGAGCGAACAGGTGGAAAGCGAACCCGAATAAATGGCGGGCAATAAAGACTTTTATGAGATACTGGGCGTCGGCGAGAGCGCGACCGAGGACGAGCTTTCCAAGGCGTACCGCAAGCTCGCGATGGAGCTTCACCCGGACCGGAACCCGGACCCGGCCGCCTCCGAACGATTCAAAGCGGTTAACGAAGCCTATTCGGTGCTCTCGGACGATAAGAAGCGGTCTGAGTACGATATGCTCCGCAAGTACGGCGCGTTCGCCGGAGCGCCCGGCGGCGCGGGCGGCCCCGGCGGTTTCGGCGGATTCGACTTCTCCCAATACGCTCAACCGGGTCAGTCCCAGACCGTTCACTTCGATCTGGGCGACCTGGGCGGCGTCGGCGGTGTCGGCGACCTCTTCGATATGATTTTCGGCGGAGGCGCGGCCCGCCCGCGGGAAGAGGATACCCGCGGTACCGGTAACGTCTTTATGGACATCAACGTCCCGTTCAAGACCGCGGCGAAAGGCGGTACGGCGGTAATCAAATTGAAACGGGGCGAGCCATGTCTGGCGTGCGCCGGCTCGGGCGCCAAATCAGGGACCAGTACGAAGGCGTGCCCCCAGTGCGGAGGCGAAGGTACGATTACCGTCGGTTTGGGTAATTTCGGCGTGAAGCGGGCGTGCCCGACCTGCGCCGGCCGGGGTAAGGTCGTTGAGGAGCCCTGCCCGGAATGCGGTGGGACCGGTACGAAACCGGGGAAGCGTAAGATTCGGGTCCGTATCCCCGCCGGCATATCCGACGGCGGGAAGATACGCGTACGGGGCGAGGGCAACGTCGGGGCGTACGGAGCCCGGGGTAACCTGATAATCACGGTCCACGTCAAGGGTTCCGACGAGTACGACCGGGAAGGGCTGGATACTACGTCGACGCTCGAGCTGAATATGCTCGAGGCGGTTAACGGCGCGACCAAAATCGTCGAAACGACCCGGGGGAAGGTCAAAGTAAAGATACCGCCGGGCACGTCCGCGGGGAAGAAAATACGCGTCAAGAAGAAGGGCATAAAGGACGAGCGGACCGGGCGCGTCGGCGACCATTACGTCAAAATAGAGGTCGAGATACCCAGGAAGATGAACAAGGAACAGAAGAAACTCTTCGAGGAGTACTCGAAAGCGATGGGGTGGGAGAAGTAATAATAGACGGGTAGCGGCGGTTTTCCAACCGCCGACGGCGTGCCGACACCGTAAATTAGGATTGATTACCGTTAAACGACGTAATAACCTATACGCGCATAGACGTTTATAAAGAAGATTCGTAAACGCTGGAATTATAATGAAGGCGGCCTGGAAGGGCCGCCGCTTTTTAAGGACCGAACGCTTAAGTATTCTTAATGTCCGGATAGTTTTTATGGCGCTTCGTATTAAGATGACGATGTTGTTCCGTCGCGCCGTTTTCATTTAAGGATACTATTTTGCTTGCGTTTTGTTATTTATTATGCTAGTATATTATAAAGTAAGATTATCGGCCTTTTATCATTGTTAACCGTCGAAAAGGACCGGATATGGATTATCGCGTAGGTATGTCTTTCACCCCGTTGTTGGTTATCTTTTCGTTGCTGCTTATTACGATAACGTTCGTAGCTGCAGAGGCCGATGAGGTAAACGATACAAAAGAATATAAAGTATTAGGGAAGAAACTTAATTTAGATTACCGAATCGCTAATAAGCTTGATACCGTTGATTGGACCGAAAATACTAAAATATGGAGGATACTTTTTCCAATAAAAATCGGCGAGTACTGGAACGGTTTCTACGGTTATTTAGATATTGAAGTAAAAAAGGACGGTCTGCACGGACCGATTAATATAAACGGCAAACGCGAGAGCCCCTTTTCGGCCGAAGATTTCTGCGTTGCTATGAAAAAAGCTGAGGATAAATCGCTTATTTTGGTTATAGACTTGGATAGCTATTACCGGGATGGAGAGTCGCGTAAACTATTTAACATGGCTGTAAATGGGTCAGACGGTGGCGGCGAAAACGAAGATATTGGCATGATTACTAAAGGTATACTCCATAAGTTTGAAGGGAAATATGCGACAATTATACCGAGTAAGACCAGGGCCGGTTGGGAAGGCGGCATATTCACCATCGAAGTAACTCTTGAAGGCGATATACCCGTTAAACCAAAAGACGAATTTAAACTTTATGATTCTTTCGTCCTAATCGGTAGTAAAGATATGAAATTTGAGCTGACAAAAGAAAATGCTAAGGCTATAGCAGAAGCTGAAAGTGAATTAGAAAAAGCTATCGATTACTTAGAGTCGATAGAGGCTGATAAAGCGTTTGAAGCTAGTTCGGCGATTATGGAATTAGCTATCGACTCTGTTTCAAATGCCAAGGAAAACCTTAACAATGCATACGAGTCGGCCGCTATTATTTCGGACCTGGAGTTTGACGATATGACAAAACCTATAAAGTATAGTATCGACAAGTCTAAATTTAAACGGGAAGAATTTAAAGGGTTAATTGAATCCGAGATAAACGATCGTGAGATGATTACATGCCTTAAAATCGCCCCCGGCGACCCGATTTACGCGCCCGGTTACATAGTCTCGTATACGACGCTCTTCGAGGGCAATATCGCTTCCGTTGTGAACACCGAATTCAGCGCGACGATTTACTTCGACACTAATTTAACCGACGAATACCTCGAACGTATCTTGAGCGATGGGGATGAGCCGACCGTTAAAATTATCAAGGGCGAGGAGAACTACGAAGATAAAAACGACGAGTCCAAAGATAAGGATAATGTATCGGTCGCCGGGCGGGGTTTGGTCAAGGATGAGAAACGAGAAGCCCAGGCGTTCGTGGTAATCGACCGGCAGTTGCGCGAAGGCGATAAGATTAAAATAATCTTACACGACGAGGAAGAGAAAGAGAAAATAGACATGCCAATAATAAACGATACGGTTAAGGAGGTTAAGGGTACTCCGTTTAAAGACGAGCGCATCTTTTCGGCGCAGATTATGACCGAGAACAGTGAAGGTATGACCAACGCGAGGGCGAAAATTGACTATAAAAATTACCGCTCATTCCGGACGGGGCGTTTTGTTGGGGGCCGCATACGCTGGCACGCAGCCGCGGATATTTCTAACGGGGATACCAGCAGCGAGGACTATTTGAAGGGGCGATGCGAGTTACAATTCATTCGCTTTTTATCGCGAACGTCGGAAGGACTTGCCTACAAATTGTATGTGGGGGCGGCAGGGTCCGGTTCGTATTTCCCGGAGGGCGACGCCAATTTCCACGAGTACGGAGGAACCGTAGCGGGCGAATTCGGTTTGTCACGGGGTAATTTGGAAGAACCGAAGAACGTACTGCGGCTGCGTATTTCACCTACGTTTGCGTTTGGTTTTACGCGGCAAAAGGGTCCTCAAGGTGATACGTATAATACCGATAAGTTTTTCCGCGGTAGCTTCCCCGGTGATTTCTCGTACAACTTCAATGGATTCGGTTTCAAGGGGGAAGCGATTCTTTCGATTATCCGGTCGGGTGAACGGACGGAGTTGGGACTTCCTACCTCGTGGCCTTTCTATTTCGGTTTTACGGTAACTTTTGACCCCAAAATCGTTGAAGGTTTCCCGTTCGGCTTGGACGCCCAGTCGCCGGTAGCTTTAAATTTCACTTTCGAAGAGGGGCGTAAGCCGCCCAAGTTCGAGGAGATAGACAGTCGATTGAGTTTTGGTTTCGAGTATGCGCCGGTAATAAAATAGAGGCGAGTAGGTTTACGGTAAACCAAGCGGAGTCGCTTCAGACTCCGCGTTTTTCCTGTATCGGGGCGAACCGCCGCGCCGTATTCCTAACGACGGCTCAAACGGTAACGGTCCATACCGTTTAAGCAACCGGGTTGATAACGCGGCGAAGAGTTATTATAATGGTAGGCGGTTATTTATTAAACGCTTTGCCGGCCGGTCCCGGAGAATTAACGAATACCGGCGGGTTACCGAGTTTAAGATATTGTTGTTCAGGTGATATAAATGGAAGAATACTTCTCGAACAGAGCCCAGGAGGCCGTTCGGAGCGCCCAGGAGTTCGCCCGGGAGTTTGGCTCGGCGACGATCGGGACCGAGCACATCCTGCTCGGGCTGGCCCGGGACCGGGGGTCCATCGCCGCCCGGGCGCTGGAGCAGTCGGCGCTCTCCTTCGATAAGCTCTACGCCGCGGTCAAGACGATGACGGCCGCCAAGCCCGGCGCCGCCGGCGCCGTAATCGAGTTCAGCCCCAAGGCAAAGAACGCGATACGCTACGCCGTGGACGCGGCCCAGGAGATGAACGCCGAGGAGGTCGGGTCCGAGCACCTGCTCCTGGGGCTACTCACCGAGACGTCCGGGACCGCGTACCGGGCGCTGGTGGGCCAGGGCGCCGACCCGAAGGTGATACGCGGCAAGGTCTTCGAGCTTCTCGGACGAGCGGAGACCGGGAAGTACGGCGCGTCCGCCGGCGCCGAGGCTCCGGCCGTCGAGACCTTCAGCCGGAACCTGACCGAGCTGGCCGAAAAGGGCAAGCTCGACCCGGTCATCGGCCGGGACGACGAGATAGAGCGGGTCATCCAGATACTCTCGCGGCGTACCAAGAACAACCCGGTTCTCATCGGCGACCCGGGCGTCGGCAAGACCGCCATCGTCGAGGGCCTGGCACAGAAAATAGTGGAACGGGGAGTACCGGAGCTCCTAATCGGCAAGCAGGTGGTAGCGCTGGACATGGGCGGCCTCGTCGCCGGGACCAAGTTCCGCGGCGAGTTCGAGGAGCGGCTCAAGAACGTCATAGACGAGATTATCGAATTAGGTGACTACGTCCTGTTCATAGACGAGATGCATACGCTGGTGGGCGCCGGCGCGGCCGAAGGCTCCGTGGACGCGGCGAACATCCTTAAACCGGCGCTGGCCCGCGGCGACCTGCAAGCCATTGGCGCGACCACGCTGGACGAGTACCGCAAGTACGTGGAGAAGGACGCGGCACTCGAGCGGCGCTTCCAGCCGGTGATGGTGGACGAGCCTACCGTCGAGGAGACTATCGAGATATTGAAGGGGCTGCGCGAGAACTACGAGGGCCACCACAAGGTTACCATCTCCGACGAAGCGGTCGAAGCGGCGGCCAAGCTTTCGGCCCGCTACATCGCCGACCGGTTCCTTCCCGACAAGGCGATAGATTTAATCGACGAGGCTTCGGCACGGGTACATCTCTCGAACTTGCTCGTCCCGCCGGACCTGCAGGAAATCCAGACCGAGGTCGCCCGGCTCGAACGGGAGAAAGAAGAAGCCATCGCCGCCAACGACTTCGAGACGGCTAACAAACTGCACGTCGAAAGCCTCGAACTCAAAGCCAAGCTGGACGAGGCCAGGGAGAAATGGGAAGCCGAAAAGAAGGAGCAGGAGGTCTCCACGGTCGTTACCGCCGAGCACATCGCCGAGGTGGTAAGCAAGTGGACGGGGATTCCGGTCTCGGAGCTGACCGAGGAGGAGCAGGCGAAGCTGATGCGGATGGAGGACGAGCTCCACAAACGCATCGTCGGGCAGGACATCGCCGTGGACGCGGTGAGCCAGGCGGTCCGGTCGGCCCGGGCCGGGTTGAAGGACCCGAACCAGCCGATCGGGTCGTTCATCTTCCTGGGGCCGACGGGCGTGGGCAAGACCGAGCTGGCCAAGGCGCTGGCCGAGTTCCTCTACGGCGACGAGGAAGCCATCGTCCGCATCGATATGTCCGAGTACCAGGAGCGGCACACGGTGAGCCGGTTGGTGGGCGCGCCGCCGGGGTACGTGGGTTACGACGAGGGCGGTCAGCTAACGGAGGCGGTCCGCCGGCGCCCGTACTCGGTGGTCCTGCTGGACGAAATCGAGAAAGCCCACCCCGACGTCTTCAACATCCTGCTCCAGATGCTTGACGACGGGCGACTGACCGACAGCCACGGCAAGACCGTGGACTTCAGGAACACGATAATAATAATGACGTCGAACATCGCCGCCGACCGGATAATGACGCTGGGCGAGCGGGCCGACGTGGACACGCCGGACGAGCTCTACGAAAAGATGCGGGCCGCGGCGATGGAGGAGCTGAGGTACTCGTTCCGACCCGAGTTCCTGAACAGAATAGACGAGATAATCGTCTTCCACGCGCTGACGCGGGACGACTTGCTCAAGATAGTGGAGCTATTGGTCGCGAAGGTAGAAGCGCGGCTGGCGGACCAGGAGATTAAGCTCGAGCTGACCGACGAGGCCCGCGCTTTGTTGGTCGAGACCGGCTACGACCCGGCCTTCGGCGCGCGGCCGCTGCGGCGTATAATTACCCGTATGCTGGCGAACCCGGTCGCCAATAAAATCCTGTCGGGTGACTTCGGCCCGGGCGATACGGTTCTGGCCGACGCGGACGGCGAGCGGTTGGCGTTTGAGAAGGCGGGCGGCGGTAAAGGGAAAGCGAAGAGGGAAGCGGTTAAAATGGAAGACGGGGGTTAGGTAAATGCCGGAAATATCGATAGAGTTTAAATCCGTTAAATTCCCGCCGGATATCGTACGGGCGGCGCGGGAGAAATTTATTAGTTTTACGGGTTATAAATTACCGTTTTTTTATAACCTACAAATCAGTAGGCGTGTGTCGTATGCGGAGCGTTCGTTAGAATTCGATTCGGACGAAGAGTTTTATAAGGGATACGCGGAAGAGATAGAAAGCGCCGACTTCGATTTAATTATCGGTAAATTTATCCATACCTTAGTTTTTCGATTACATTATTTCTTGGGCGATACGAGAGTTAGTATAAGATTACCTTATACGAGAGAAGTTGAGGAAGTGTTAAAAATATTCGAAGAAGGCGCTAGTGAATACGTTGTCGAGGTCGATAATATAGAAACGGAACGTAAACCGGCTCACGTTACGAAAGGTAAAAAATACTCGTTCGTTAAGTTACCTGCGGAACTAGTTAAAAAAGCCTACTCGGTTTTTTTGGAAGTTAGGTGCGAACGTCCTCTTGGTTTTGAGAGCAGAAGTTGGAGTATCGAAAAGGGTTACGAAAACTGGGAGTTTAATAACGAGGAAGAATTCTGGGCGGTTTATAGAGAAGAGATAGATGAGGGTGAATTTATCTATTTAAATTCGGAAGATGATATATTCCATTTTTGGTATACAGAAGGAAATACTCACTTAAAGGTCAGCCTTCTTTCTAGGCAGGAAATAGAGAGAGTTTTCGAGGTATTTGAAGAAGGGTATCCCGAATATCGGTTGCCTGAAGAAAAGGCGCGGGAGGCGATAAAAGACCGGGTTATAATCTTTATAGGTCACGGCCGTAACCCGTTATGGAAAGAGTTAAAAGACCACTTAAGTGACCAGCACGGTTTTAAAATCGAAGCGTATGAAACAGGGCCTAGGGCGGGGTTTCATATAATCGAGGTTTTAAAGGAAATGTCGGATGAAAGTTCGTTTGCGCTGTTAGTTCATACTGGTGAAGACGAAGGTGCTAACGGGAAACTACACGCTAGAGATAACGTTATCCACGAAACGGGTTTGTTCCAAGGTAAGCTAGGGTTCAACAAGGCGATAGTACTTCTTGAAGAAGGGTGCGAGGAGTTTAGTAATATTAACGGTTTACAACAGATCAGGTTTACAAAAGATAATATAAAGGAAACCTTCGGAGATGTTCTCGCTACGATAAACAGGGAATTCGGGGTAGACTGATTTTATATATTTTCCAAATAATATCGCAAATTTGGGCCAGGCGGGGATAAACCCCGTCGTTTTCATAAGAACGTAACCAGAAACGCGCCGGCCAGCGCCATCAGGATGCCGACGAGGCGCCTGGAGGTAATCGGTTCCTTCAACAGCAACGCGGCGAAGACGAATATAAGCAAGTTGCTGGTCTGGCTGAGGGCCGTCGCGACCGACACGAGGGCGTACTTCATACCAGCCAACCAGAAGACCATCCCCAGATACGCGCCGAAAAGAGACCCGAGGAGCGTATATTTAAACCCGCGTTTCGAGAACATAGACGAGATAATAGCGCGGCGGTTTCGCATGAACGGGAGGAAAGCGAGCAGCGCAACCACGCCGCCTACCAGTCTAACTTCAACCACCCATATCAGGGGCGAACGGTCCAGCAGGTTTTTTATCATAACCAAACCGGCCGCCGAGGCGGCGATCGCGAGCATGCCGAAGCCGAGACCGTAAAGGAGCTCTTTCTTACTAAGACCGGTTTTGCCCGGTTTCAGCGACGCCACCGCGACCGCGAAGGCGATCAGGGCGGCGCCTAGCGCCTGGTAAACCGTAAGCACGTCGCCCAAGACGAGTATCGATAGACCGATAGTGAACGGCGTATACAAGAACGTTACAATTGCGGTAAGCCCCGCGCCGAGGACGTTCAGACATTTCAGGAATAGGGTGTCGCCGATCGCGATACCGAGGACGCCGCTTACCAGCAGGAGGGCGTATTCTTCCAGGGGCGCCGGCCTGAAAAGTGTTTCGCCGAAGAGCCACAGGGTGGGGACGAACAGGACAAGGGCTAAGACGTCTTTAAATAGGTTAAGGGCCAGTGGGTGAGTCGTCTCGCCGCTTTTCTTGAAGAGTATTACGGCGAAAGCCCAGACCACGGCCGACAAGAGGGCAAAGGTTTCGCCTGCGTAAGGTACGTTTTCCAAGGTTCTCCGAGTTTCCGGTTTTTGCGATTAGCGGTACTATAATGTTTCTAATTACCGGCGTCAATCTATTTAATACCGGGCGAAGTGGGGTGGTTTACCCTCGCCGAACACACGAAAACGCTTGACTTCCCGGACGACGTTGTGTTATACAATTTACGCACGCGGGCCTATAGCTCAGCTGTGGTTAGAGCGCACGCCTGATAAGCGTGAGGTCACAGGTTCGACTCCTGTTAGGCCCAAAGAACGGGAAAAACGTAAAACCCCCGCAGCGCGGGGGTCTTTCGTATAAAGTGGGGGGCGTTTAAAACGCCCGGTCCCGTTTATAGGGTACGTGAAGGTAATAACGTAAGTAATAGGGCTTATTTAGGTCATGTTGAGTTCGCTTTTAAGCGAAGTTAAGACTTCTTCCCAGTATTCCAGGTTCTGGCCGCCGAAAGTTATTTCCAGAGGTTTTAAGTATTTCCGCGCGGCGTCTTTATCGCCGTTTTTTAAGTATAACCTTACCAACCTATACGCGGCCGAACCGGCATAGTATAAGGCGCCGGTTTTTCGGACGTTGTTATATACGTACGAATAATTTGCTTCGGCGCCGTCGGCGTTCGACAAGAACTCGTCTAATTCTCCCATTACCAGTCTTTTGTCGTAGCCGCCCAGTACGTACCGCTCGTTGTAAGAGACCGTATCGGTGCTATCCAGTAATTCCCGGGCCTGGGTAACGTCACCGGTATTTATCGCCAGCCGGGACCGTACTTCCCATACGCCCCGAGCGACAGCGTCGTAGCGGGACGTCCAGGTCGCCCCGAGCTTTTCCAATCGTTCTATTTCGGGTGTCAGGTCGGTCGCTCCGGCGCCTAACTTCGCCGTATAAACGCGCCGTAACGCTTTAAGGATGCGTTTGGGCGCCCCGATTTCTTCGGCGTAACCGAGCGCTTCACGTCCGGCTTCTTCGGCCCGTTCGAATTCCCGGCCGCGAAGTACGCGAAGCTTAATGCGCTGTTTGCGGCGTCCCGCAGTGGACGCAATATCTTGCGCCTTCAGGGTTGGTTGTGCGGCAGTTCGGGCAACCCAAACCGGAAATACCCCTCTCAATGTCACCCGACAGTCTCGCGTGTTATGCCGGGGTTTACCATATTACTCGAATATCATCGTCTCCAGAACCTGGTCCCGGCTGAAGTCGATTAACTGGAGATACCAGTCGGCCACGTCAATTAACGCCTGAAGCGGGATCATGCCGACGACCTCGCACCCTACGATGTTAACACCGTAACGCGCCGCTTCACGACGTATCATCTCTACCACCCGAAAGACGGGCGTCTTCTCGAAGTTGGTCAGGTTCATCGATACCTGCATTACGTTCGGGTCGTCGGTCTCGAAACCCTTGGCTTTTACGAAGCGGAGGCCGCCGCCGATGTGCCGTACTTCGTTGGCTATCTTCTCTGCTACGGCGAGGTTATTGGTTCCCAGGTTTACGTTGAACGCGATTAAGAAAGGCCGCGCGCCTACCCCGACGACGCCGGCCGTCGGGTGTACTTTGTCCGGCCCGTAATCGGGCTTCCAATCGTCCTCTTTAATCTTCTCGGCGAACCCTTCGAACTCGCCCTTGCGTATCTTGGCAAGGTTTTTACGGTGAGACGCGGTTGCGCTGCTTTCGTACAGGAACACGGGGACGTTGTACTTCTCGGCGATCATCGCGCCGACCTCTTTTGAGAGCTCGACGCAGTCGTCGACGGTGGCGCCCACTATCGGGACGAACGGGACCACGTCCACGGCGCCCATCCGCGGGTGCTCGCCCTTTTGCTTGGTCAGGTCCACGTGCTTGAGCGTCTCGTCGAAGAGCGCGTCGATGGCTTCCTTCAGGCTCGCCCGGTCGCCTACCATCGTGAAGACGGTCCGGTTCTGGGCCGCGTCCGGCGCTACGTTCAAGAGCTTTACGCCCTCGACCGCCCGAACGCGGTCGGCTACCTTCTCGACGACGTCTGTCTTCGCGCCCTCGCTGATGTTCGGTACGCATTCGATAATCTCGGCCATACGGGAATCACTCCTTGGTTTAGATTGAAGCTTTATAGTTTGCTTCGTTACCTCCCCAACTCCTTCTCCCACCCCTCGAACACCTTTTCTATCGCTTCGGCGCAGGCCTCGACGATGCGTTTCATATACTTCTTTGCTTTCGCGACATCCGGGTCCGGCAGCGCCGACTCGTCGCTTTCCACCAGTATCGAAGCCGGTACCGGGTACGGCGAAACGCCCGGCCCCCGGGCGTACGCGCCCGTCTCCTCCAGGTATTCGGTCCGCATAAGTTCCGGGTCCACCGCCAGTACCCCGGCCGTCTCCTCGGCGGCGGCGTGGCCGCCCTCGGCGCCGTAAACCTCTTTTGCCGCGTCGGGCGCCATAAACCACCAGTGTAATACCAGGGAAAAGAGTCCGGTTTCGTCGTAAGCCGTGCGGGCCGCGGTTTTTAGTTCGCCGATGTGCCCGCCGTGGCCGTTTAACACGACGGCCTTGCGGAAGCCGGACCGCCCGAAACCGATAAGTATTTCGGTCAGGTACGCCTCAAACGTCTCCGACGTGACCGTGTGAGACCCGGGGTAGGCGATGAGGGTCCGGGTTACGCCGTAGTTGACCGCCGGCGCGATTATCGCGTTGAAACGGGGCGCCAGCTCGTCGCACAGGTACTCGGGGATGAGGATGTCGGTACCAAGCGGTATTACGCCGTGGGCCTCGATCGTCCCGACCGGCAGAAAGACCGTGTCGGTCTTTTCCGGGACAGTTTTCCCGAAGTCCCGCCAGTTTATGTTCTTCAGGTAAAGTTCGGATTCCGCCATACGTCTCCCGTTTCTATTCCCCCACGACCGTTACGCTGACTTCCCGGCTTCGCGGCCGGTTATCGTAGTCCATCAATATTATCTGTTGCCAGGTCCCGAGAACCGGGTGCCCGCCGGCCACCGGGAACGCGAACGACGGGCCTTGCAAGGCCGCCCGGACGTGGGCGTGGCCGTTGCCGTCGCCCCAGCGCGCGTCGTGTCCGTACCCCGCGCCCTTGGGCGCCAGCTTATCGTACAGGTTCTGCAGGTCCGAGACAAGCCCCGGTTCGTACTCAACGCAGCTTATGGCCGCCGTCGAGTGAGACACAAAAGCCATTCCGATGCCTTCGGATATCCCGCTTTTACCGACTACCTCGGCGACCCGGCCGGTGATGTCAAGAACATCGCAGTCGCCCCGCGAATCCAAGCTGAACGTTTCCCGAAATACCGCCATAGTTCCCCCGTTTCTAGTTCCCGTTTTTCTCTAAGAAATCCCACAGCGCTTCGGCGGCCGCACCGACCTTTTTCGCGTCGGTTTTTATATCGAACCCGGTTCCTTGTTTAACGAATAGGGCGGAAACCCCACCGACGTCGGGTGCGTTTACACAGGCTACCAAATCAAAGCCAGCCGCCGTCGCATTGGGGGAGCCGTCCGACAACAGCCCGTAACCGTCGAGTATCGCGGCGGAAGCTATCCCGGCGTCCGCCGCGACCCGGGTTATTTCCGATAGTCCGGGTTCGTCCGTAAACCCGTTTATCGAGAACCCGGCCCTTCGGCAGACGACGAGCGCGGCCGCGCCGGCTACCGCGCCGGCGTAGTCGGAGACTTTAACTTTATTGGTAGTCCCCACCTCCCGTAGTTCGCGGTTCTCTACGGCCGATAATATCGACGAACCGTCGCTTAAAGCAAGCACTTCGCGGACGGCGATAATGATCGGCCCGGGCGGTAATAAATCGAGTATTGCTTTTAGGGTTCCCTCGTCGTAAACGGCAGAATCGTATTTACCGCCGGTAACGTACTCGAATATTAAATCGACGTCCCGGTCAGCGATAAGGCGCCGGACCCGGGCCGCCGCCAGCCTCTCGGACGTGGCGCGTCCGGCTTCCCGGACCTCGTCCAGGACCCCGTTTACGGCGAACTTCAACAGGTCCCTCGGGTACGGTTCGTCCAATAATTCCAGACACTTGTCCACCGACGGCGGGTGCGTTCCCGGGACCACCGAATAGTAGCTCCCGCCGTCCTCGAGAGCGCCGTCGAGCCCGACCAGATGCCCGAACTCGTCGTAGACCTCGAGTCGGCCGGCTTCGGCCTCGGACCGCTGCTCCGGGGATAAACCGTCCTTGATTACGGCTCCGGGTTTATATGAGCGTTCCTCGTCGTCGAACCGGTAGGTCATTGTTTTACCGTTATCCGACCGGCCGGTTCGGCGGGTAGTTCCCGGCCGCCCGCTAGGGCCGACGCGACGGCCTCGTACAGTATGACGCTGGTATCGTAAGCGTCAAGTTCGGCGAACATCGCGTAGCCGTCGCCGCCGGCGGCTATGAAGTCGTTCGTCGCGATTTTATACGTCTTGGCTTGGTCCAGGGGCGCACCGTTCACGGAAACGTCCTCGGCGTCCTTCCCCGGTATGACCGTGTAGTTCAAGCCCGATACCTGCAGGAACCCGCCGCCGCCGAACTGCTCGCGGGCGCAGAAGTCCAGAACTTCTTTGAGGCGCTCGCCGGTCATCTCCAGAACGACGACCGTATTGCCGAACGGCAGGGCGGTCAGAATATCGCCGACCGTTACGTCGCCGGCGGGGATGTTGGCCCGCATACCGCCGCCGTTGGTTAGCGCGGCGTCGGCGCCCGAAATCTCGCGCATTACGTCGGCGAGCAGGTCGCCGAAGTTGGTCTCGCCGTTACGTCCGGCCGCGTAGCTCAACTCCACCGTCGTAGTCGCGATTACCTTCTCGAATTCGGCTTCAAGCTTTTCCCTGTACGCGCCGACCACGTCGGCCACGACCGGGTCGTCCGGCAGCTCGGCCGTAATCGGGATAAGCTCGTAGTTTACTATCTCGAACTCGCCGTTTTCGAAATGGCAGTCGACCCGCGTTAAGAACCTACCGTAGTCATAAGCCTGGACGATAGCCGTGTCGCCGACGTACGCGGGTGTCTCTACTTTTGTGTGGCTGTGGCCGCCGATGACCAGGTCCAGCTCGGGGACGCCCTCGGCCAACTTCCTGTCGGCGTGGAAGCCCAAATGCGTGAGCGCTATTATAACGTCGGTTTCGTCTCCCGCTTCTGAGATAACGCCCTTTGCGACGGCCGCCGGGTTCTCGAATAACAGCCCTTCCACGTTTTTGGGGTGTGTAGTAACGGCGGTTTTCTCGGTCGTAAGGCCGATTATAAGGATCCCCGGGTTATCGCCCAATTTAATATACGGAAGTACGAGACTTTCGCCGGGCGTTCCTTCGGCGTGTACGTTCGCGCACAGGACCGGGAACTCGGCCAGCTCGACCAGGCGTTTTTGGTTCTCCGGACCGTAGTCGAACTCGTGGTTGCCGAGGACCATCGCGTCGACGCCCATAACGTTCAGCGCCGCGAAGGTGGCTTCGCCCCGGGTCGCGACGGAGTAAGTGGTTACCGTAATCGCGTCGCCGGCAACCAGCAGATAGGTCGGAACGCCGGCCGCCGCGTTCTCCTCACGTACGGCGTTGATAGCTCCGGCGAGCCTGGCCGCGCCGCCGACGTCGACGTCGGCGTCGTGGGGCTTAAAAGGTTCCAGGTGCGAGTGGAAGTCGTTGAAATGTAAAATCGTGAAGTCGCCTTCGCCGGCGAAAGCCGCGATAGCGGTAAGTGATATCGTTATAACTACCCAAATATTCTTCGACATATAAACCGCCTTTCTTAACGTATATTCCTTAGCGTACGTAGGGCCGTACTTTCAGGTGCGGCCACCTTAAGCCGGTTTTTCGATTAACGGCCCGCCGAAGACCCGCGCC
>CBDUXC010000004.1:0-15958 GCA_965371065.1 uncultured bacterium | reverse complement strand
TTTGCCGCCGGGCGTAGTTAGAACCCGACGGCAAAGGAGACATACAATGAAAGTAGTCCTTTCGGGGAACGAAGCCGTCGCCCGCGGCGCGTACGAGTTCGGCGTCGCCGTCGCGGCGGCGTACCCTGGCACGCCCAGCACCGAGATACTGGAAAACGTCGCGCGCTATAAAGCAATCTACAGCGAGTGGTCGTCCAACGAGAAGGTCGCGATGGAGACGGTTATCGGCGCGTCCTTCGCCGGCGTACGGGCCCTCACGGCGATGAAACACGTCGGCCTGAACGTGGCCGCCGACCCGTTCATGACCCTGACGTACCTGGGCGTCGACGGCGGGCTGGTCGTCGTAACTTGCGACGACCCAGAGCTCCATTCCAGCCAGAACGAGCAGGACAACCGCCACTACGGCGTCTTCGCGAAGGTCCCGGTCCTTGAGCCGACCAACTCCCAGGAGTGCAAGGAACTGGTCGGCACGGCCCTTGAAATTTCCGAGAAGTTCGACACGCCGGTAATACTTCGCCTGACGACCCGTATCAGCCACTCCAAATCGGTCGTTTTCCTGGGCGAGCGCGAGGACGGAGCCGAACCCCATTACGAACGGGACATCCAGAAGCGGTTGTGCCTCCCGGCCCACGCCCGGCCCCGGCACTACTTCGTCGAGGAGCGGCTGGAACGTATCCGCGAGTGGGCCGAGGAATTCCACGGCAACGAGGTCGAGTGGGGCGAAACCGACGTAGGCTTCGTTACATCAGGCGTAGCGTACAACTACGTCAAAGAGGTCTTCGGGGAGAAGTCGGTCCTCAAGCTCGCGACAACGTGGCCGATACCCCTGAAGAAGGTCCGGGAGTTCGCAGTGAAGGTGGACGAGCTTATCGTAGTCGAGGAGCTGGACCCGATAATCGAAAACGAGCTCAAGGCCAACCATATAGAATGCCGCGGCAAAGACCCGATCCCAATCTGCGGCGAGCTAAACCCGGCCGTCGTCCGCGCCGGCGTAACCGGAAAGAAACCCAAAGCGACACCGGCGGAGGGGCTTCCGCCGCGGCCGCCGGTCCTTTGCCCGGGGTGTCCGCACCGGGGAGTCTACTACGCGCTCAATCGCTTGAAAGCAACGGTTTTCGGCGACATCGGTTGCTATACGCTCGGCGCGCTCCCGCCGCTGAACGCGATGGACACATGCGTCTGTATGGGCGCGTCGATTCCCGACGCCCACGGGTTCCTGAAAGCGATGGGCGACGCCGCGCCGGAGCACGTCTGTGCAACTATCGGCGAGTCGACGTTCGTCCACAGCGGGATGACCGGGCTCGCGAACGCGGTTTACAATAATAGCCCGTTGACCACCGTAATCCTCGACAACGCGACCACGGCGATGACCGGGCTCCAGCATAACCCGGCCACCGGTTTCAACATCCACGGGGACCCGGCGCCCAAGATGGACCTGGAGAACCTATGCCGGTCGATGGGCGTGGAGGACGTACGTGTCGTGGACCCGTTGAACTACGAGGAGACCCACAAGGCGTTGAAAGAAACGATGGAGGGCGGGCGCCCGGCCGTGGTCATCGCGAAGTCGCCCTGCGTGCTGCTCAAGCGCGTCAAATACGACAAGGACGTGGTCGTGGACGAAGAGACCTGTTCCGGCTGCGAGCTTTGCATAAAGCTCGGGTGTCCGGCCATATCCTTCGCCGACGAAAAGGCTTACGTGGACAACGTCCTTTGTACCAGGTGCGATCTGTGCGTCCAGATTTGCCCGGTGGACGCGATCGTATACGAGGAGGTCGAGGATTAATGGCGGTTACCAACGTACTCATCGTCGGCGTCGGGGGCCAGGGCGTGCTCCTGGCCGGCACCCTGCTCAGCAAGATCGCGCTGGATGCCGGGCTGGACGTGAAGCAGTCCGAGGTCCACGGGATGAGCCAGCGCGGCGGCTCCGTCTCCAGCCACGTCCGCTTCGGCGAGCGTGTCTACAGCTCTCTAATCGAAGACGGGACGGTGGACGTACTGCTGGCCTTCGAGAAGCTCGAGGCCCTGCGCTCCGGCCATACAATACGCAAGAAAAAAGGCGTCGTCCTCGTAAACGACCAGCGTATCGACCCGTCGCCCGTCGCGATCGGATTAGCCGAGTACCCGGAGGACCGTATCGTCCCGGAACTGGAGGCGCAGGCCGACAAGGTAATCATGGTCGACGGTCTCGGTCTTGCCGAAAAAGCCGGCTTCCCCGGCGCGGTAAACGTGGTGCTGCTGGGCGCCGCGTCCCATTTCCTGCCCTTCACGGACGAACAGTGGACCGAAACGATACGCTCGACGGTCAAGGAAAAGTACGTGGACATAAACCTGAAAGCGTTCGAGCTGGGGCGCGCGGCGTTGGATTAGATTTCTGAACATACTTGAACCGGACAGTACACATTCTTTTACTTGACCCGTCTATCCTTTTCCGGCAACCTGGTTTTTGCCGGTTAGTACCGGCAAACGTGTCAACATACGGCTCTTTACTGACCTGAAGGAGGTTATAAGTATGCGTTTCGCACGTACAGTTTTGGCGGCAGTTTGCCTACTTGCCGTGTGCGCGTGCGACGACGGCGGGGCCAACTGGCTCCGGCAGGTTACAACGGACCCAGACTGGGATTGGGACCCCCAGTGGTCGCCGGACGGCACGACCATCGCGTTCGACTCGGAACGCGGCGGCAACTGGGATATCTGGACGGTCCCGGCCGGCGGCGGAACTTGCACCCGGATTACGACGGACCCGGCCGACGATTGGTACTCCTCTTGGTCGCCGGACGGTACGACGATTGCGTTTGTCTCGGACCGCGACGGCATCTACGACATCTGGACGGTCCCGGCCGGCGGCGGAACTTGTACTCAGGTAACATCGGAAGGAGGCTCACACCCCTCCTGGTCGCCGGACGGTACGACGATTGCGTTTACCTCGTACCGCAGCGGTAACAACGACATCTGGACGATCCCGGCCGAGGGCGGAGACACTACGCGGGTTACGACGGACTCGGGTTTCGATGTTTACGCCTCCTGGTCGCCGGACGGCGCGACGATAGCCTTCAGCTCAGACCGTAGCGGTAACGTCGATATCTGGACGATCCCTGCCGGCGGCGGAACCCCCACCCAGATTACGATAGCCTCGGCTAGCGATTGGTGTCCCTCGTGGTCGCCGGATGGTACCACGATCGTGTTCTTTTCTGACCGGAGCCGCGACAACGACATCTGGACGATCCCTGCCGGCGGCGGAACTTGTACGCGGATTACGACGAACCCGGCCGACGATGCCCACCCCTCGTGGTCGCCGGACGGTACCACAATCGCGTTCGCTTCGGACCGGAGCGGCAACTACGACATCTGGGTGATGAAGCCGTAGCATACGTACATCGAACCGAAATTGCTTGGCGGTATCAAAACGACGTTCAGGTAGGCAACACAGATGAACGTTGGTATTTACGGAGATTTATGCTCCTGGGCGCCGCGTCCCATTTTCTACCGTTTACGGACGAACAGTGGGCGGAAACGATCCGCTCGACGGTCAAGGAAAAGTACGTGGACATAAACCTGAAGGCGTTCGAGCTGGGGAAGGGCGCCGTTGGTTAAGTCCGTTATAGGATACACACGAACGCGAAAGCCCGCCCGTGGAGGCGGGTTTTATATTGTCGCGACCGAACGTTTAGGTTATAATAAAGAAGGAGATGCTATGAACAGAGCGGTGGACTGGTTGGCCCAAGCCGAACACGACCTGGCCGCAGCCGAAGGTTCGAAAAAAGACGGGAGCTACGAATGGGCGTGTTTTCAAGCACAACAAGCGGCCGAGAAGGCCGCTAAAGGGCTATTACAGAAATACGGCGTCGTAAGGACCGGCCATTCCATAGTTAAGATACTCGAAAGAGTAAACGAATTCTTAAAAACTCCCAGGGAACTAACCGATGCCGGCCAAAGGCTTGAACGTTATTATACGCTCCCCCGCTCCCCCAACGGTTTCGCCGAAGGGGCGCCGTTCGAGCATTTCAACGAGGCGATGGCAGAGGAGGCTCTGGACGATGCGCAAACGATTGTCGAGTTCGCTCGCGAAAACCTGCCCTGATTACCCCGGACGGGACGCTATCGCCGCGTACACCGCTTACCTGGCCGACGAGGGCGCCGCGGCCGTAGTCGTTTTCGGCTCGGTAGCCCGGGACGATTATGGGCCGGACAGCGACGCCGACTTACTTATTATATTCGACGACGATAGAACCCGGAACGAACTGTGGGACGCGTACTACGGCCCGTCCGGCGGTGAAGTCGAACCACATTTCTGGAGCGTCAAACGAGCCGAAGATGAACTGGCGCTCGGCAACCCGTTCCTGATGCTCGCGTTCTTTGACGGTATATTATTGTATGAAAAAGACGGCACTTACGCCCGCCTCAAAACTATCTTCGACGAAACCGTCGGTCGGTTGGGAATCACCCGCGAACCGGACGGGCTGCGATACGAAGTAACGGACGGATTGTAAGATTCCCCAAATAATAATAAGAAAGCCGGGCACCGGCCCGGCTTTTCCTTTATTCGCCGCCTAACGTTACCCCCCGCCAACAACCGCCAACAACGCCGGCACGCTCTCTATAACGTAATCGGGCCGTTCGACGGTCAGGCGTGGTTCGTGAGCGTCCTCGTTCGCCCGGCCCTGCAGCACCCGGACCGAAACCATCCCGGCGATGTTCGCGCCCACGACGTCCTTGGTCCGGTCGCCCGCGTACACGAGTCTCTCCGGCTCGAGTCCGACGGCCCGGACGGCATCGCCGAATAGCACTTGCGACGGCTTCATCGTGAACGGCGGATAATCGCCCGAGATTATCACCGGCTCGAGGGCGCCGTCCAGCCCGGCTGCCGCGAGTTTCGCTTTCTGGTGTTCGGTCCTCCCGTCCGTCAGGACGCCGCGCCCGATCCCTTTCTTCGCTAGCTCGGCCAGCGTCTCCGGTACGCCGGGAAACGTTCGTATCGTCGCGAGCTGCTCTTCCCGGAATACACCGGCGGCTTCAGTTAATAACCCTTCGTTCTCCGACGGTTCGACGCCGAACTCCACGAGAAGCGCCGCTAAAATTTCCCGGGTAAAAAGGGACCGGAACGACTCGAGCAGGTCGCCTATAAAGTTGTAGGCTTCTCCCCTATCGTCGCCGCCGGGAATCGCGCCGGCGTCTTCCAGCCGCGCCACCGCCGCCCGGAAACCGGCCGCGACGGCGGTCGTCGTATCGACCAACGTATCGTCCAGGTCGAAATAAACGAATTTTATCCGTTTTTCTTTCGCCATACTATTTATCCGTACCGTCGGGTTCTTTTTCAGTCGTCGATACGCGATCCGTAACCGCGCTTTTACGGAACTTATCCCGGGCCCAGCTTATCGCCGCCGGGAGCATTAGCGCCAACGAAATAAGGCCGATAGCCCAAATCGGTATCCGGAAGAACTCGCCCACGTACGCCAGTATTAAGTATCGGGCGAAGCGACCCACGAAGGTCGATACTATATACTTCCACCGGGCATAACCCGCCGCGATCGCGATGAGCCGAACCAGGTCGAACGAGAAGTACCCGAAATTGACCAGCGTGAGCAGCGGAAACCCGACCTTGTTGAACGTGTTTACGCTCGCCTTATAGTGCCTGGAGTCCCGGAGCTTTTTCAGAAACCGGCTCCGCACTACGGTCCCGAGCACCTCGTAGTCGATCATATTGGCGACGCTCGTCCCGATGGCGCCCAGAAGCGCGACAAGCAGCGGGTTATACTCCCGGCCCATCCAGAGTATCGCCGGCGTACTCGGCAACGGTATAACGTTGGAGCATATCGAGACGTACGTAAAGTAACGCAGGTAGTCCTTGAGCGCGCCGCCGACCAGGAAGCTCAAGCCAAACAGAGCGCCCAGGACGACCGCGGCCGTTATCAGGTACTTGTTCGTAATTATCGCGAGCACGGTCTTCATAGGCAATTGGCGAGGATGGTATCATAAAAGCGAAATCAAATACAGAAAAACCCCGCCGCATCTATAAGTTAAACGGATAGCGGCGACTTTCCAGTCGCCGCTTTTATTAGATTGGATATTGTACGGGCGCGGATCGATTCGCGCGTTCACCCATCCCTCGCCCGCTTGATTACCTCGCCCGGCTCGACGAAGATGACGTCCTCGCGTATCACCCGGACCAACCCGGGCGCGCCTTTCGCCCTCTGGACATAGCGGCGCTCGGTAACTATTACCGGGACGAGGGACGCGTTTCGGGCCTTGGAATAATACGCGGCCAGCGCCGCGGCTTCCTCGACCGTCCGCTTCGGGAACGGCTTGCCCTTCTCCTTACGCCGGACGATGACGTGGCTGCCCTGAGCCTCCCGGACGTGAAGCCATAGGTCGCCGGGGCGCCCGACGCCGAAGGTTACGGCGTAGTTCTCCCGGGCGCCGCGGCCGACGATGATTTCAAAACCTTCGCTGGATACGTACCGGCGCCCGACCCGCGGCTTTTCCTGCTCGCGCTCTTTCTCGACGGTTTCGCCCGCCGCCGGACCGAGTTCGTCCAACGTCGCGGATTCGGCCGCTTCGACTTCCGTTTCCAGCTCCCCTATCTCCGCTTCCACCACCGCGAGCCTTTCAACGACCTTCTCTTTGCCGCTCACAGCTTTACGATACTTCTTGTAATAAGCCGCTATGTTCTGTTGGGGTGACAGGTCCCGCTTCAGCTCTACCGTTACGGCTCCGCCGCGGTACAGGTCTTCTACTTCAACCGACGTCATACCCTTCTCGAGCTTCGACAGGTTCGCCTTCAGGATATCGCCCAGCTCCCGATAACGCGCCGGGTCCTCGAACGCGGTAAGTTCCCCCTCCAGAGCCTTCAACTGCCGCTTCAACCGTTTTATAGCCCGCCTTGAGCCGCGGATTCGGGCGGAACGCCGTTTATCCAATAAGCTCGTCTCGGCGGTCTTACGGACGGCAGCGGCCACGGCGTCCGATATGTCGTCGTAGTACTCCGTATCGTCGTCGTATACACCGCCGAATACGTCAACGGAGAAAGCTTTCCACTCGTCACCGGTCCGGACGACTACCGGTTCCGGCTCGTTGATCGCTTTTGCGAGTCTTTCCGATAGCTCGGCCGCGGCCGCCGGCGTCTTCGCGCCCGCCAGCGTCCCGGCGACGACCGGCGAAAGGTGTGATACGCGTTCCCGGAGGGCTTTCGCCCTATCGTCTTCATTCCAGAACGATTCGACTAGTTCGACCGTTACTTTGGAAAGCGCCGCCTTCTCTACTATCTCGGGAAAGGGATATTTCCGTTCTTTCAAACGGCGGCCGTATAACGTTGAAACAATGACATCGTTTTCGTCCACCAGATATAAAGAGCCGGTCCGACGGTACAGCTCGACGACGACTCGCCTTCGCTCGCCCGAAACCAGCGTCATATCCAATAAGGCGATACGGTCGTCGCCCCACTGGCGTATTTCGTTCAGCGCGGCGCCGTCGAACGCTTTCGCGTCGGCCAGCGGCGGAAGCTCCCGCGACGGCGGCGCTTTCTCGTCGCTGATGTATATCGCCGGCGGCCACGCCATAGATAGTACGAGGTCCGGCGCCCCGCGTCTCTCGAAACGCAACGCGAGCACGTCCGGCCCGAGCGTTATTAAACCCCGGACCGTCTTCCCGGCCAGAACCCGGTTCGCCGCCGCTACAACCGATGCCAACGTTACCGTATCCAAATCGTTATACCTTGACTTCCCTCAGCGTTTAAGGAATAATGTGGCTCGCGCTCATGTTTCAGGTTTTCGACGTAATATTCGCCGTCGTAACCGTCGCGGGCGCTATCTTGTGCGTCCTGTGGGTATATAACAGCACAAACAAGGAGCGCACCCGGTTCATACGGCGTACGAAGGCGTTCCGCAATCGCGCCCTGATGGAAGAACTCGAACGAGGCGCCCGCTACCAGCGTATCGCGTTCGCGTCGGCCTTTGTAAGCACCGGCGTCGTTATCCTCGTATTCGAGTATTTCTACTGGCGCAAGTACGGCGTGCCCATCGCCCCCGGATATAACTACGCCGCGGCCGCGCTCATCGTAATGGGCACAGCCGCGCTCGCCATCGCGCTCATCAGGAGAAACAGGTGACGCAATGAGATACATTAACACAAAAACGGCCGCCGTTTTAGCGCTTATTTTGCTGTCCGTTTTTGCACTGTCCGTCGGCTGCGCAAAGGAAAGCTTCTCGAGTAAATGGCTCAAGACAATGGAAGAGGGCAAAGACGCCGCGACCGAAAAAGACCAATCCCTTCTCGTTTACTACTCGGCCGATTGGAACGAATTGTCCGAGGAGTTCGAGGATACGGTCCTGACGGACCCGGACGTGCGGACCGAGCTCGACGGATTTGTAATCGTCCATATCGACTCGGACGTGGACGCGGACACGCCGGCATCCTACGGCGTAAGCGCTTATCCCACGTGCATCTTCTACCGGTCCGACGGCGAGGAGATAACCCGCGTTATCGGCCTGGTCACCGCGGACGAGTTCGCTAAGACGCTAAAGCTGGTCAAGTCCGGCGACCTGGAAACCTTCCGCGAGTTCCTGGCCCGGGAGGAAGACGCGCCCGGCGATATGGACCTGGCGATGGAAATCGGAAACGCTTACATCGACCGGACGAACGTACCGGAAGCGCGGAAACGTTACGATAAAATCCTGCGCAACGACCCGGACAACGAAACGGGCCTGGTCCCGTCGGCACTCCTACAGCTCGGGTTCTGCGACCTTATGAGCAACGACCCGTCGGGCGCGATCGACCGGTTCGAGCAAGTCCGCGCCGGCCACCCGGACACCGACGAAGCGCGGAAGGCGCTCCTGTACGTCGGCGACTGTTACCGGGTGATGGACGACCTCGACGGCGCTCTGGAAACCTACGAACAGGTCGTGGCCGAGTACCCCGGAACCGAAGAAGCCGAGACGGCCGAAGATAACATCGGGCAGATGACGGCTTTTGAGGAGACGGTCGACTCGCTCTTCGGGCGTTCGGACGAATAAGACGAACGGCGCGTTAAAACTAATCAAAAAAGCCGGCCTTAGCGGTCGGCTTCGCGTTATTAACCGGATTTATACGGCTAACTGCCCTTCTCCGGTTCGACCGGCGGTTCCGGCTCGTGAAGGATAAAGAACCTGGGGTTAAACGGTTTTCCTTCGTAAACGATTTCGTAATGGACGTGGGTGGTCGCCGAGTGGCCGGTGCTGCCCATCTTCGCGATTATGTCGCCCCGGCGCACGGGCGTGCCGGCCTGCACCAAGTTCCGCATATTGTGGGCGTACCTGGACACGTAACCGTTGCCGTGGTCTACTTCCACGACCAAACCGTATTGCTCCTGTAGTCCGGCGAAGACGACCACGCCGTCCGCCGTCGCGACCACGTTGGTCCCGCGCTTGTTGGTGATGTCGATGCCCTGGTGCATCTCGACGCGGCCGGTGAAAGGCGAAACCGTGCTGCCATAGTCGCGTTCGATCCAGCCCCTGGTCGGCGGAATCGACGGGACGTAGTTGAGGGCGTCCGGGTCGTCGCCGAACTTCTTACCGACGACCTTCAGGTTTTTCTCGATGGACGAGAGGCGTTTACGCAGCAGCTTGAGCTCGTCGAAGGTAACGTCCGGCGAAATCGCGTCGTAATCGGTCTCGAGCAGGCCGTCCGCCGGGCGGACCTCGTTCAGGCGGTGGATCGCGACGATCCGCTCGCGCATCTCCTCGATGTTCTCGAGCTCGTCCTCCAGCGCGGTAACGCCCTCCTCCATCGCCTCGACCTTCTCGCTCTGTTCTTTGTCCTTCGCTTCGTAAACGGCGAGCTGGGAAATGTCAATGATGTTCTTGGAGTAACCGTAAACGATGTAAACGGACCCGGCGACTATCCCGGCGGCCGCCAGCAGCAGCGCGCCGACGACGAAGACGTGGACGTTGAAGTACCGGGTCATCTCGGTACCAAGGGGAACGAACATCACGTTTACCGCGCGGCCTTGCCGCCTCGGCTTCTTTTCTTTGACCTTCTCTTTCTTATCTTTTTTCTTTTTACCGGACATAAAAAAACTCCGCCGTCAAGCGTGTATTATATAGGCGGGCGCAGGTTTCGTCAAGTTAATTCGAAAAAAACGGCCCCGAGGAGGGGCCGTAGCCGTTCTTAGTAATCAGCGTAACTACTTGATAACCACCATCTTCCTGGAAGCGACGAAGTCGCCGGCCTCCAGACGGTAAACGTATACGCCGGCTTCGAGGTCGGATACCGTGCAGGTGTACGCACCCGCGCCCATATCCGTATCAAAGACCGTCTGCACGCGGCGCCCGGTCAGGTCGTAAACGGTCATCTTCGCGCGGCAGGTCTCGGGAAGGTCATAGGGAATTGAGCAACTCCCGTCGTTGGGGTTCGGGACGCTCTGGTAGAGGGCGTACGCTGTCGGGACAGCACCGCCGGTGAACGCCATAGACGAGGCGCCGCCGTCCGTTATCGCTTCGGCCGTAAGCATGGCCGCGCACGGACCGATTATCTCCGAATCGTACACCGCGTCTTTACAGTAGACCGAGAACGAATAGTCGGCGACCGCGCCGGCGGGTACGTTCGGCATCGTGAACGTATCGGTTCCCGGGCCGCCGGCCAGGTACTCCTCGGTCCGGCCCTCGGCGCCGCCCGGGTAGTAGTGTACGATTACCCAGTACTCTTCGACGTCGAGCTCGTCGGGACGTATGATACTACTGGACGCGTCGGGCGAACCGGCCGGGGTCGGGCCGGCGGAAGCAACACCTTCGTTCAGCTTCTCGGGCTCGGCCACCAGTAGCGGCGTAGTACTCGCCTCCTTAGTTACGCCCGTACCCGATACGTCCGACGGCGTCAAAACCTCTGTCGCGGTCGGGCCGGGTGAAGCCAAAGGCGCAGGTTCCGCCGCAAGCTCGTTCCAGTACTCCGGGTCGTTTATCGAGAGGGTCCAGGTGAGGTCGACGGACCCGGTTTTGCCCCGCGTATCCGAATCGGCCGTCAGGTCCGTCGGCGGGGCCGGCGGCGAACCCATCCGCGAGCCCGGGTTCCAGTTGTTTTCGTAGTAAACATAGTCATACTTCTCATTAGGTTCGCCACTAATTTTATAATGCCTCCAAGCGGAATACAATACATGAATGTGACCGTCTTCGTCGAAGGTTAAAGTAGGTGACCTAAAAGCTAAGAAATCGTGCCCACCAGGGTTATAAAAACCGTCCTGTACCAAAGTACCTTCTCTATTTGAAAACCAATCGTTTCCAACCGGGTCGTATTTCCAATATTTTAAATCGTAATCCTCCGGTCCACTACTTTCATGCTGAAATTTAAAAGCCGCGATATGAAGGTTTCCGTCCATGTCGCTACATATCGAAAAATCCCCACACCATTTAGTATTATCGTTACCATGAAAATAGTCGTTCCTTTGAAAAGAAAACACAGGCGGCTGGCCACTATATTCGATGCTAATTAACTCTGTACGGCTATGTTTAATGTTCCTGTACATTACCCATATAATACCGTCTATTTCCGTCATCGCGGGGTGCGCGAAAGAAACGTCCCAACTCAAAACAGCTTCCTCAAGTATATCGAAAGTTTCACTCCAATAGTGAGCGTTGTTAATGTAACGTTTGTAGTAAAGCCGTTGCGCCGGTTTTTTGACCCGTTCGTATTGGTCGGGATCTAGAAAATACTCGTGGTCGTCTACCCATAAAACGTGTATGTTGTCAAAATCATCCACGCTTATAACCGGGAAACCCCGGTCTACGCGGTTATATCCGTGTCTGGGTAAATATCCCCTTTCGTAATCCGTTAATTTAGTAGGCATTACGACCGTAAAATCCGGCCTAACGAACGTATAGTAAACATCCTCCAGGCCCTTCCAAATCCCTAGGTCGTTCCGTACGTCGGTCCAGACCACATGGACGAACCCCAACGAATCTACGTCGAGATTAGGATGACCCGAAAAACCGTCGAAGTAGGTTACCCGCACTTCTGGACCCCAAATCCACGTAGGAGGCGTACCGGGTTGATAGAATCCTTTAATGTAATATATTTCGAAATTGTCGTAAAACCAGTTAACGTCATCGCAATGCCGGGAATCCTGCCATACCACGTGCAGATTATGGTCATCGTCAATTACAACGGCCGGTTCAATAACGAAACTATGGTCGCCCGATATAGGTATTTCTTCGTCGGTTTTGCCAACGACAATATTTTGACCTGTTACTTCCCCGTAACTATGGTACAAACGGAAATCCGCACCAGCACTAGCGTAAACCGCGTGGAAGTATATATCGTCGCCGATTTTATCAACGGCTAAATTCGGTGTCCCGTTATTATAAGTAAACGCGATATTATCGGTATCGGATATAACGATCTTCCCGCCGGTATCCCAATCGGCAAGCGCCGGAAAAAGCACTGAACCTAAGGAAATCGATATGATAGTAATCTTTATCATACTAACTCATCTCCTTATTAATCTCGACTCCACGATAGTTTAAACGCACGGTAAAATACGTCAGCCCAAGTGGGGTTAAGCCCCCCCTGTGAACCATAACTATCGTATAACCGGTGATCGCCGACGCTCCAACATGTATGTATATCGAAACTACCAGTATTCGGTGGCGGCGGCGGTTGTATTGGGTTATCCTTAGATAATGCTACATTAGGCGATATCTGGCATTGATATTCGTACGAACCCCCATAATGGTCGGAAGTATCTACATATATATACGAATCCTTGAATAATTCTTTTAAAACGTCGCCCTCCCTTATGAATATCCTTATTACTACAGGGTTTTGCGACGCGTATTCAGTTGCGCGGGAATTATAAACCAACATAACGAATTGATTGCCGTACCGGTCTTCGTAAAAATCGATTTGCGGGCAAGGATAATCGCGTATCGGGTTTTTATCGATCAAACCTGACTCCGTACTAAACCTAAAATCGTCTATATCGATGTAATACGAACCCATTTCGTCGTCGTTTTGAAATATAACCGGTTGAATACTCGTATTCGCCCACCGGAATATAGTGAGATGCCTATTACTTACCGGCGCCGTTCCTAAATTGAAAGCGGTATATAATATATCGCCGTTTTGGGTCGGGTACGGCGAGGCGGAGCTAGACATCATATACGTACAATCCAATCTATGGTCGTAATATTCCAAAGGACCCCAGTAGTTACCGTTACCGAGACCTAAACGGTACTTATACTTATCTACACTTTTACCGCTTTTTCTTTTATAAGGAGCCGATGGGTATACATAACCATACAATGGTGACATAAAGAAATACCCGTCGCCATAATTATATACAGCGCCTACAGGATAATCTGCATATGTTCTATAGCCACCCTCGAACGTACATGTAACATGTGGGTCTGTCCAATTTAATCCGTCGAAAAAAGAGACCCAAGTAAGTTGGTTGGCAATACCGGCGGGGTAATAGCTAATCATGCTGGCAATACTCATTTTAGAACCATCGCGGGAAATGTTCAATCTACAACCGTAAATATCGCACAAATTTTTAGTGTACTTATCATCGAGAGCCCTCCAGGTATTATCGACCGTTGTCCCAGGGTCATCGTTCTTCGATACGTATATATCACCCCAATAATATGCATATTCCGGTGTTGTTGTATATTTATAGGATAAATAGTAATTCCCCAGGAAATCGGTTGTTACAGTACCCCTGAAGCATTGAGAGCCTTCTAATCCGACGTGCGTTTTCATTTCTTCCGATACGCCATCGCCCCACGATTCGTCGGTCGAAAGTTTGTAGTTGATATAGGCCCGTCTGTGGCTAGCATCCTCTATATTCACATCTACGGCCATAAACACGTTATACAACCCGTTAATATCCGGAACTGAAGTTGCAAGGTGGGTCACGCCGCTGTACAATACGTGTTCTATTTTAGTATCAGGGTCTCCCGCGGCAGTGGTAATACGCTCGCTATCCTCGGTAGGCGACGTAAGTGTATAGGTTATACCGTCAACAGTCTCCTCCGCGATCTCGTAGTCCCCCCACGCGGCGGCGACAAAAAAAGCGCCCGTCAGTAACGCGGCCGCCGCAATCCACTTCCCGTATCCCATCGTATCCTCCCTTGAAAGCGATTTATCTAGATTTTTACTATAATATCACGCCACGTGTTAAAAGTAAAGTCCCCGACCAAATTTTTCGTTACTTTTACCTAATTTTTTACGTAAGACGCTCGGACATAAAGATTTAGCTCTCTCATCAAATACTACGCTTTTTTTATGACCTCCCGATACATCTCAAGTACACTTTCAACCATCTTATCTACGTTAAAACGGGCGCAGGCGGCTTCCCTCGCCGTCGCACCTGAACGGAACCGTTCGTTTTCGTCGTTTAACAACGACATTATCTTATCGGCGACCGCCTTGTAGTCCGATACGGGTACTACGTAACCGGCCGCGCCGTCGTCGATAAGTTCCCGCGCGGCGCCGAAATCGGTTACGACGCACGGCAAACCCGAGAGCATCGCTTCAACCGTTGCGTTCGAAAACCCCTCCTCCAACGACGTTAACGCGAAAACATCCATCGCACCGTAGTACCTTTCCACGTCCGGTACCGAACCGGCGAACCGGACGTAACCCGCAACACCCAACGAACCGGCCAACGCCTTCAGGTTCCCCTTTTCCGGTCCGTCGCCTACTAATAACAAGTAAGGTTTCTGCCCCGTTGAACGTTTGCCGACTTCGGCGAACGCCCTCAATAACGTAGCGTGGTCCTTAACCGGCGATAGGTTCGCAACACACCCGACGACGGGCGCGTCGTCGGGGATATCCAGTTCCTTTTTTAACCGTCCGTTATACTTGGATACGTTCTTTGGCGAAAACCTCTGTGTCTCGAACCCGTTGTAAATAACGAATATTTTATCATCACTTACCGAAAGCCGCTTTTTCATTACGGCGGCCGTCGCTTTCGAATTCACCATCACCGCCGAAGCGAACCTCGCGGCAACCCAATCAAACACCCGGTAACCCAGGGATTTACCAAGGTCCAACGAGAGGTAAGTTATTATCCGAACGGGGACTTTTTCGACAACGGCGGCTATAGTACCGAAAAAGTTGGCGACCGTTAACTGGCTGTGGACTACGTCCGGTTTTATCTCGCGAACCAACTTACGTAAGCCGTTTAACCTCGCCGACCTGGGACGGTCCGGTACGGTCGAAACGTTGAAATCAAAGAATAAACCGGGGATCTCACACTCCGCTCCGGTGGCTAAAAAGACTTCGTGCCCGCGGTCGGTCAACCCCTTCGCCAATTCCGCTACCTGGAGCTCGGCACCGGCCAGCGCCAACTGACCGATATAGATTACGACTTTTAGTTTAGGTTTCCCCACCGACATCCTCAACCCGGTTACTTAAATCCTCCCACCAACCCGCGAAACCACAATTTCAACACGCCCGTAAACCCGCTGAATATCTCCCGTAGACTCAAATTGGACTCGCCCCGGCTCCTGTTCACGAAGACCGTCGGGACCTCGCCGACCGACAGACCCGCGCGATGAAGCTGCCAGGCGATTTCGCTCAGGACGATATAACCTTTACTGTCGATAGCCTCGAAGTCGAGTTTCTCCAGCGCGTCGCGCCGGTAGCACCTGTACCCGTTCGTGTAGTCGGTGATCGGGATGCGCAGGAAGCACCGGGCGTACCTGTTGGCCCATCGGCTGAAGAAGGTGCGCGCGGCCGGCCAATCGACTATTCTCGACTCAGGTAAGTAGCGTGAACCGATAACGAAGTAATATCTCTTTACCGCGTCCAGAAACGCCGGCACCTCGGCCGGGTCGTGGGAGAAGTCGGCGTCCATCTCGAAGAGTATCTCGTATCCGTCGGCCAGGCCGCACGCGAGCCCGGCCAACACGGCCCCGCCGCGGCCGTCTTTGGCTTCCCGGTGAATAACCGAAACCCGGTCCGGGAGTTCCGCCGCCAGCCCGTCGGCCGACCA
>CBDUXC010000003.1:0-16787 GCA_965371065.1 uncultured bacterium | reverse complement strand
ATCTCACGAAAGGGGGAGTTAGTTTTATGTTCAAAATAATCGAGCGCATTGCGTCTATTTGGTTTTTAATGGCCCTTATAACGTCGGGCGTTTCGTCCGCTAAAGACCTCGAAGATTACGTGAAGGATTTAGGGATTGGAGGTACTTATTATGAAGAAGAATGGAGTTCTAACGACAAAATAAGGCGGGCTAAAGAACAGTTGCGCCGTGCCGGTTCCGCCGCCGTCCCTTTATTGTTAGGCGCTTTGGAAGAAAAGGGTGAGGTATACCGTTGGACGTACGATAAGAACAAAGATACTTTATATAAACCGGACGAGAAAGAAAGGCGTCGGAGACGCGCTTTAATCGTTTTGGGTAATATCGGGGACTCGTCGGCGGTTTCGAAGTTGGCGGAAGTGGCAGTCGACAGTACTGAAAACCAGACGGTTAGGAAAGACGCCGTCGAAGCATTAGGTCGTATCGGGACGGCCGAAGCCTTAGAAGTAATATTATCGCTTAAATCCGTCGACGATTATGAAGTAAGGGAAGGCGTCGCTTACGCGCTTCGGTTTTTCGACGACCCGAGAGCGTCCATAGCCCTAAAAGAACTCGTATACGATTCTAAAGTAGACGTAACGGTAGTAGCGGTTTTTTCATTGCGGTATTTCGATGACCCCGGCCTGGACGGGATAGCGTGCGATTTATTAAAAGATTACTATTATCAGGGCCGGTTGGCGGGTTTATTGTTGTTTAGCGAACGGCGGCCCGACGTAAGTTATTACAAAATGACTTCTTTGTTTAACGATCCTCATACGTTGGTAGCAAACGCGGCGGCACGTGTATTTCGGGGAGACGGAGGTGTTCACTCGGATGTTCTTATTAGAAAATACGAAACGGCTAAAGACCCGATCGAAAAGGGTTTATGCGTTTACGCGATGGGGTTAACCGGCGATACGGCGCTGGGTACTTACATTGATATGGCGTCTAACGACCCTGATGCGGCGGTACGCGCTTCTTATTGCGCCGCCGCCGGCTTTTTATACGGGCCGGACCGAATCAACGAGATAAACGAAATGTTGGACGATAACGATGAGTACGTTCGTTTGTTCGCGTTGAAAGGGATCGAAAATATCGCGTCGAGGTACGAAATCGACGATATCGGTTTAATCGAGAGATGCCGACCGTTTTTATCGAAAGCTGGTTCTTATGAACCGGGCGCGGCGGCGTTGGTTTTAGCCGAACTAGGGGATAGTGAATCGATAGGAGATATAAAGAAGTTGTCGGATGGGAAAGCGCCTAAATACGAAGAAGAGGAGTTCCATGATATGGACGCCCTTCTTATCGGCGGTTATTCCGACCTCGAAAATTTCGCGGGTATGATGACAGCGTACGTAAGTAAACCTTTTTGGAATTACCGCTTCTTCCGTTATGACCCGTATTACGTCCAAGGACAGTTACTGCCAATAATGTTGGCTATAATAGGGCCGGGCGCCGGCGAAGGAACTAGGATAATAAATTACGGCGATAGATTTGGCCTGAAGATGGTTGAAGGGGCGGCTTTAACCGAGGGCACGAAAAACAATTTCTCTTATTATAGGAAACGCCATATGGTAGCTTATAACATGATATCGTCGGTAGCTGCGATGCGGAATTCTGCTTACGACGATTTGGATTATTATAAGGAACTGCTAGGAAAAGGAGACGGAGCCTGGGAAGAGACGGCTTTACGGGGTATAAGTTACTTCGACTCGGAGGAAGCCGAAAAAACCGCAAAGAAGTATATTGACGATGAATTTACGGATATACGTATCGCCGCGACCACGGCTTTAGCGCGCCAACTGGCGGACGGGTATAGAGAAGACGTGAGACGAGCTAGAGATAAGTCCGAATCGCCCGTCGAAACGCTGGTTTGTAACATCGCCTTGGCTAAATTCGGCGATTCCGAAGCTGTTCGATTGGTAAATGAAGACTTTGACGATATCGAAACGCGGGAAGACGTAATCCTATATTCGGGATACGCCGCTTATAGCCCTGGACTCGATATGGCCTGGGATAATTACGCGTCCCTTTTATATGGTGAAAGGAGTGGTTATGTTTTTGCTTTGGACAGGTCCGGTACCGACGCGGACTTAGAAAGGTTACTCGAAATTGCTTCGACGGATCCGGATCCGTCGATACGCTGGATCGCCCTCCGTACGGCGGAGCGTTTATCGAAGCGGATAAAAGGTGAATAACCCCACCGTCGTTACTACGGTTTCGCCGAGCAAATTCTCGGGCAAGTCCATAAACCATCTTTCCATTTGAATTACCCTGCCTTTTATGCTAAATTCCCGTCGCCGATGCGGCGGAGACGCGGTTACTTAGTTACCAGGTATATACGCCCGAACAGGCGTAATTTATTATTCGCCGCCGTCGGGTTATACGCCGTCGCGTCGTTGGCCGGCACGGCGGAGGAAGAAATAGCGGCGGCATTCGAAGAGCTTCGTTCGGCCGTTCTCGCGAGCGATGCCGAAGAGGTGTTTGTACGCCTTGCGCCCGAGCATCCGCTTCGCGTCGAGTACCCGACCGAAGACGCGTTGGCCGCGGCGATGTGGATACATCCGATGCCGCGAGCCGAACGGATGACCGTCGAGGGTTTGGAAGTAGTAGGAATCGTAGGTAGTACCGACGAAAAAGATGTTTACGTCGTTACGGTAAGGACGCCCGACGGCGAGGATTTCTTTTTATGCGCCGAAAAGGCCGACGGGCGCTGGGTGTTCCGCTAGAAACTCGAATAAAATAGCGAAGTCGCTCGATATAGGAGGAAAGTAAATGGCCGAGAGGATCCTGTACACTTCCGAAAGTGTAACCGAAGGACATCCCGACAAAGTTGCCGACCAGATATCGGACGCGGTACTCGATAAGATATTCGAAAAGGACAAATACGGCCGCGTGGCGTGCGAAACTATGGTTACGACCGGGCTCGCGATGGTGGCCGGCGAGATAACGACCGACTGTTACGTGGACATCCCGAAGGTCGTACGGAAAACGATAAAGGAGATAGGGTACACGTCGGCCGACTACGGCTTCGACTACTTGACTTGCGCCGTGATAACGTCCATAGACGAGCAGTCGCCCGACATCGCCATCGGCGTACTGCCGACCGACTCGAAGGAACAGGGCGCGGGCGACCAGGGGATGATGTACGGCTTCGCCTGTACCGAGACGCCCGAATTAATGCCGATGCCGATCCACTACGCTCACAGGCTCGTGGAAAAGTTGGCCGAGGTTCGGTGCGAAGGCGGTCTCGATTACTTGCGGCCCGACGGAAAGAGCCAGGTTACGGTAGAGTACGCCGACGGGGTACCGAAGCGCGTGGACGCGGTCGTGGTCAGCACCCAGCACAACCCTGAGGTGTCTATCGAACAGATTAAAGCCGACGTAATCGAGCATATAATACGTCCGGTTGTCCCCTCGGAGTGGCTCGACGACGATACCAACTACTACGTCAACCCGACAGGACGCTTCGTTCTCGGCGGGCCCCAGGCGGATTGCGGCCTGACGGGCCGTAAAATTATCGTCGATACGTACGGCGGTATGGGGGCGCACGGCGGCGGGTGTTTCTCGGGTAAGGACCCGTCGAAGGTCGACCGTTCGGCGTCGTATATGATGCGGCACGTCGCGAAAAACGTTGTCGCCGCGGGAATAGCCGACACGTGCGAGATACAAATCGCGTACGCCATAGGTGTCCCCGAACCGATCTCCATCAACGTAAATACGTACGGTACCGGGAAAATCGATAACGGGAAGATAGAGACAATAGTCAGGGATAACTTCGACTTCAGGCCGGCGGCGATAATAGAATACCTGGACCTCAGGCGCCCTATCTTCAAGAAGACCGCTGCGTACGGCCACTTCGGCCGGGAACTTCCCGAGTTCACCTGGGAGAAGACCGACCGCGCCGACGAACTGCGGAAGGCCGCCGGGTTATAGGATGCGGGTTTCCTGCGTATAGCGTAAAAAAACCGGGAGTTTTAATGGACTACGACGTTAAAGATAAGACCCTGGCGCCCGCCGGGTTACAGAAGATCGAGTGGGCCGAACGGAACATGCCGGTCCTCCGGCAAATCCGGGAGCGCTTCGACGCCGAGAAGCCGCTCAAAGGCGAACGGCTCGCCGCGTGCCTTCACGTAACCACCGAGACGGCCAACCTGGCCAGGACTCTGGCGGCCGGCGGCGCCGAAGTTACCCTGTGCGCGTCCAACCCTCTAAGCACGTCCGACGAGGTGGCCGCGTCGTTGGTCGAGGATTTCGAGATTCGCGTTTATGCTGTTAGAAAAGCCGACAGGGACCTTTACTACGACCATATCAAAGGTGCTCTGTCGGTCGAACCGACCATAACGATGGACGACGGCGCGGACCTTGTATCCATTCTTCACACCGAAGCCCGCGAGAAACTGAACGGCGTCAAAGGCGGTACCGAGGAGACGACCACCGGCGTCATACGCCTGAAGGCGATGGCGGCCAAGGGCGACCTGGAGTACCCAATCGTAGCGGTCAACGAGGCGAAGACCAAACACCTGTTCGACAACCGGTACGGGACCGGCCAGTCCACGGTAGACGGGATACTGCGGGCGACAAATATGCTCATCGCCGGCGCTACCGTAGTGGTGGCCGGGTACGGCTGGTGCGGTCGGGGTTTCGCGATGCGCGTGAAGGGAATGGGCGGGAAGGTTATTGTAACCGAAGTGGACCCGGTCCGGGCGTTGGAAGCGCAAATGGACGGCTTCTGGGTGATGCCGATGGCCGAGGCGGCGCCTCTCGGCGACCTTTTCGTTACCTTGACCGGCGACATTAGCGTAATACGTCCCGAGCACTTTGAGACGATGAAAGACGGCGCCATCGTCGCGAACTCGGGCCACTTCAACGTAGAGATTGATTTGGACGGGCTGGACCGTATGAGTAAGTCGCGGCGCCGGGTGCGCCCCCAGGTCGAGGAGTACGAGCTGCCCGACGGGCGCCGAATATGCGTACTGGCGGAGGGCCGTCTGGTGAACCTGGCCGCCGGCGAGGGACATCCCGCCGTAGTTATGGACATGAGTTTCGCGAACCAGGCGCTCAGCGCCGAGTACCTTACGACGAACGGCGAAAAACTCGAGAAGCAGGTTTACGACGTCCCGACCGACATCGACGAGGGCATCGCGCGGCTTAAGCTCCGGGCGCTTGGAACCGACGTAGACGTACTTACCGACGAACAGGTCGAGTACCTGTCTTCCTGGGAAGCCGGTACCTAAGCGTTTAATATGGAAGTTAGCGTATGCGGCTCCTGTACTTCGATACCCACGGGAACCCGGCTCTGGCCCGGGGCGAGGATATTACCGAGGAGTTTCTCGCCGGCATCGAGGGCCCGTACTGGCTCGACATCCCGATGGGCGACGTCGTGGGCGTCGGGCTTATCGAGAGCTACTTCCGCTTTCACCCGCTCACGGTAGAAGACGCGCTCGAGCCGGGCACCCGCACGAAGATAGACTTTTTCGACCATTACCTCTTTATCGTCTGCTACAGCGCCGAACCGGCAGAGGAGGCCGAGGGCGAGTACAGGTTCCGGGACCTGGCGCTTTACGTGAGCCGCGATTTTCTACTGACCGTCCGAGACCCGAAGCTCAGGTTCGTCGACCGTTTTCTCGAGGACGTCGACGCGAGTTCGGAAATGTTGAAGCAGGGATCGGATTATATCTTACACCACCTGCTTGACGTTCTGGTCGACGGTTATTTCCCGATACTGGAGAGTATAGAGACTGCGGTGGACGACGCCGAGGAAACGCTTTTCAAGGGTAAGACCGCCGGCGTATCCGAGGTTATCTACCGCCAGCAGCACAGGCTCGCGACGCTGCGGCGATACCTGCTGCCCCTCAAGTACGTCTTCTCGCGGCTCGTGCATACGAAGACCGAGTTAATAGACGAGGAGCGCCTGTACTTTTACCGCGACGTGTACGACCACGCGGTCCGGCTGGGTGAGATGTGGGAGAACGAGAAGCTGGCCGCCGGCGAGGCGATGGAGACCTACCGGGGTCTGGTTAACACCCGGATGAACGCGATAATGAAGATGCTCACGATTATCGCGACCATAATGATGCCTTTGACGGTTATCACGGGCATATACGGTATGAACTTCGTCAATATGCCGGAGCTATACACGCCGTACGGGTATTTTATAATCCTGGGCGCGATGGCGTTGGTAATAGTAGGTTCGCTACTCTTTTTCTGGCGACGGGGTTGGTTCGAGTAACGGGGAAGTTGGGCGGTACGAGTTGCGCCGTATGGCGGCTTAATGGGCAATGGTTAATACCATATATAACGACGACGGGGTTGTTTTGGTATCCGGCGACACGTCGGAGTACCTCGGCGATTATCCCGACGAACCTTTCGACACAGTGATAACCGACCCGCCGTACGGTATCGGAATTAAAGGGCTCGACGGTAAAGTCTGGGATAACGGTTTTCCGCATCCGGATTTCTGGCGTCTTTTAAGGGAGCGTACGGACGACCGCGGTTTATTGGCTTGTTTTTGCGCGTCGCAAACGGTCCACCGCTCGGCGAACGCCCTGGAGGAAGCCGGCTGGACAGTACGGGAAATAATGGCCTGGATAAGGCCGTACGCCATTGGACGGAAGGGCGACCTTAAACGAGGTTGGGAAGCGATTATAATAGCTTCCAACGGGAATCCGCGCCCGTTAAACGTAGATAAGGCGAGGATAAGCGGTGAGGGCGCTCCCGGTTGGCCGTCACAAGAGCTGCCGGATAATAACCGGGCTTTGAACATAAAGAGGGGTGACCCGGACAACCGCAAGGGAACCCGGTCGCCGTCGTCGGTCGTAGTCGCGGCCGAAGACGAAGGGGTTTTAAGTGCCCGCGACCGTTTTTTCATTGTCGCCCGGGCGACGACAGAGGAGAGAGGCGACTATAACACCCATCCGTCGGTCAAGCCGCTTACGCTGATAGAGCATTTAATCTTATTGTTGAATTCCGATGGCGGGTTGGTGTTCGACCCGTTCGTCGGCAGCGGTACTACTCTCGTCGCGGCGAAGCGTTTGGGCGTCCCGGCGATCGGCGTGGAAGTCGAACCCGACTATTGCAAAATAGCGAAGCGGCGCCTTACGGGAACAAAGAGGGCTGTTTGCGAGAAACGCTCGTAACCGGCGCCCGGCAAAGCCTGGTTTTCCCCCCCGCGCCGGGGGGTTTTTATTTTTCGTATAAACGAGCGGTGGCGGTTAAACCTAATCGTGTTATAGTCGTTCTAACCGATACAGTTTGGGCGATGGACGTTTTTCGTTCTCGAAAGCTTTTGGGAGGTTATGAAGATGGTTACCAGGATTAAACGTAGCCCGCACGTCCGGGCGTTAGGCGTAGTGCTTATGGTATTAGCCCTTTCGTGGCTGGTCTCGTGGGCCGACGAGGTTATTCCCGACGACCAGTATTGGACCGACGACCCCGTCGAGGGAAATATTAACGTGGGTCTCGACCAAGGACAGTGGGGCTACGGCGTCCAACCGATACAACACGGTTCGGGCAACGTTTGCGAGCCGGCCGTGCCTATAGTACCGGAAGAGATAACGTACGTAAACGGTAAGAAGGGTTGGAAGGTCCACATCCCCGACGGCTTACCGCTGGCCACGCCGGCGTACGCCGACGGCCGTATCTTCGTCGGCGGCGGTTTCGGGACGTACAGCTTCTATGCCCTCGACGCCGACACGGGCGAGCTCGAGTGGCACTTCGCCACCGGCGACGACGGCCCGACGGCCGCGGTCGTTTATAAGGACCGTGTCGCTTTCAACACCGAGTCCTGTATCCTCTATGTCCTGGATATGAAGACCGGCGAGGAGATTTGGAGCCAGTGGCTCGGCGACCCGCTGATGAGCCAGCCGGCTATCGCCGATAACCTTATTTATATGGCCTTTCCGGGCGGCGGTACACACTACCTGACCTGCCGCGCTTTGGAAACGGGCGAAGAGAAGTGGACCCAACCGATCGCTGGCGACTGTATTACGGCGCCGATTATAGACGGCGACTCAGCCTTCGTCGCGTCGCTGGACGGAACCGTTTACAACTTTGACGTAAAATCAGGCGAGCTCGTGTGGTCCGAGAAGAAAAACGCTACGTCGGCACCCTGGATTGTCGACGAAGAGATATATGTCGCCCTCCGGGAGGAAGGCAAATCGGCCGACGGCGAAACCGAACAGTACGAGGGTCTCGCTAAAGTCGACCGGGGCCGCGGTAGCCAACTGAACGCCGAGCTGTACGGGAAGCTGAATGCCAAGTATTTGGTCTACGAGACCGATTCCGCGTACGCCAAGTCACAAAAGGACCTGGACGCGTCCGTCGGTTTCTCGTCCGCGCCTGTCGGGGCCGGGCTGAGCGAAGCCCAGGCTAATCTTGGCGTCGGGAGCGTCTCCGGCATCTGGGCGTACCAGGGCTCGCGGCCGCTGGTTTACGACGACCGGTCCTACACCGCCATGGGCGATTTAATCCGTTGCGTCGACAACGAATCGGGCGAGGTCGTCTGGGAGAAGCAATTCAAGGTCGACGACTCGATCGGCGGGCGGGCGCTTACGCCGCCGGCCCTCGCGAACGGCTGTCTGTATATGGGCAGCCTGGAGGGCGACATCGTCTGCATACGTATCGACGACGGTAAGAAGCTCTGGTCCGTCAACATAGGCGAGACGATCCGGTTCCAGCCGATCGTCGCGAAGGGTAACGTTTACGTGGGTACCGACCTGGGCAATATCTACTGCCTGGACACCGGCGACAAGAAAGCCGACGGATGGTACATGTGGGGCGGAAACGCCGCCCACAACGGCTGGGAGTCGTAAACCGATTCTACGAAAGCGTAATCAAGGTTCGGGCGCGGGCTTATCCCGCGCCTTCGTTATTTGCCGGAGCAGTCGTCCCGAAAGGTATTTCCCCTTAAAACGTCCCGATAATTTACTTTATCATAGGGGCGAAGTACGTTATTATTCCCAATCGGTTTTTATAACCCGTTGAATCGATACGGGAGGTCGTATGCATAAGTTAATAACTATTTTAGCGTTAACGGTTTTATCGGCTCCGGTCCTTACGGTCGCGTTTCCCGGCGAAGAACGCCCGGACCCCCTGGCGCCGGTCCGTGTCTATGCGGTTTACGACCGGGAGACCGACGCCGAGTACGAGTACACGGTGGACGACTCGACGGCTACCTTTAAAATTACCGTTCCCGAAAAAGAGGTTGAGGAGGTTTACGACGAGGAGGAAGCGAAGGAGCCGAAGTTGTACTCGAACTTCGTGGACGCCGCCGGCGGATGCGATTACTCGGTCCTTCCGTCGCTGGAGCTATGCGGTATCCGCGGTAAGTTCTTCGACGACGGTATGTACGCGGCCGTCGAACTGGAACTGGAAAAAGGCACGGCTAAGCTCGAAGGCGGGAAAGACGTCTTCTTGCTCGGGTTGGCGGAAGTACTGAACGAGAAGTACAAAGCTTCGTTGAAGCCGGCCGACAGCCCGTACAGGTCGGCGCTGGTTTACGTCGTGGCCGGGCTGATACTCGGCTCCGAAGACGGATCCGTGCCGGACGGGCTGAACGTCGAGCCGTTCATACTGAAAGAGGCCCGAGCGGAAGCGGCCGCGTTCGTAAAGGATGACCCGCTGCGCTCCAAGCCGATCGGTTTCTACACGTGGCGCCCGGAACTCGAGCGGATATTCACCCGGGACCGATGGCTACAGCGCAAGTTCGATAGCGAAAAGGGCGACGAGTTCAGGGTAGCGCTGGCGCTGGCCGACGCCGTCGCGTCCGACGCCGGCTTAGCCGAACAACACGAGTACGTAGTGAATACGTACTCGCGGTTAACCAACCCATTGGCCAGCGAGACCGTCAGCGACTACGTATCGGCAGTGTCGGACCCAGCCAAGGCCCTGGTGGACTCGGCCGCGTTCGATGCGGCCAAAGCGGCGTTGGCCGGCGAGGACCGGTCCTTCGCCCTCTTCCCGGCCAGCCGGTCTAAAGAAGTGGACCTGTGCAACAAGCTCCAGGGGTTCCCGCTTCTCGGCGGCAACTTGATGGATATACTCGTCGAGGAGATACAGGCCGGGCGGATGACCCTTGAGCCGGACCGGTCGAGCGGCTGGTACCAATATCAGCAGTACGCGTTGGAAGCCCTGCTTACGCCCGATAAGCTGCCCGAGGGTAGGAAGCTCTTGATGGACAAGCGCTACCGGGAGCGTCTCGAGGAAGCTTTCCGCTCGATGCTTACCCAGGCACGGGAGACCCACGTTAAAAGCCTTGACCTTGCGAAAGAAGGGGCGGCCGAACCGGAACTGGAAGTGTACATACACCCCCAGTTCAACGCGGAACCGATACCGACGTACTACCTTCGGGTCGCCAGAGGCTACGGGTTCCTGCGAAGCGTGTTGGAGACGGCCCTGGGCGAGCGGTTGGCGGAAGCCTACGGCCTTCGCGAGGAAGGCGAGGCGGCTGAAGCGCTCGATGCGGAACTCGCGGCGATACAGGAGCTGTACTACGGCCTTTATGTCGAGACCTGCGCCAATATCGGGCTCATACCGGACATGGAGGCCGGCGAGGTCGAGGACCCGGCGGGCGCCGCCCGGGCCGCCGAGCGGTGGTTGGGCGACTGGGAGGGCGACCCGTTGATGTCCCGGGACATCCGCGTTATCGTCCCCATCGGCCCAACCGGCGACGGGAGACTCGACTGCGGGGCGGTGCGGGGCGTACGTCCGATAAACATCGTCGTGTCGTATGAAGATAAACCGGTTGTGTCCACCGATGCGCCGGTTGAACTAATAGTCGATTACGCGCCGCGAAACTACAGCGTACTCGTTCCGGTCTTCGCCGAAGTGGTATTGCCGGCCGAGGAGCCGCTGACCCGGGACGAGTTCCGGGCCGTCTGCGACGCGTACGACAATAAAGACGATATCGTCGAGGCGCTCGAGAGCGGCGTCGGTGGTAAGGGCCCTAGTCCGGGGCCGGGCGGTACGACGAAAATAATCGTTATTGCCGCCGCGGCCCTCTGCCTGATAGTCGCTGTTGCCATGGCGGGCTTGGTTATATTCCTGGTCTTAAGCCGTAGAAAGAAACGGAAATAAGCGAGTTGTATATTAATAAGGATAACGCCGGGCGGAACGCCCGGCGTTTTTCTTTGTTCGGTATAGACTTTATTCTTTAGCCGGTTCTTTCTCTTCCGTTTCGCCTTCGTCGGCGGGGGCTTCGGCGGGGGTCGGTTCGGTTTCGACGAGCCCCAACTGCTCCCGTATCTTGGCGTCTATCTCGCGAACGATTTCGGGATGCTCGGCCAGGTAGTTGCGGGCGTTCGTGCGCCCCTGCCCGAGGCGTTCTTCGCCGTAGCTGAACCAGGTGCCGGTCTTGCTTATAAGGTCCATGTTGACGCCCAGGTCTATCAGGTCGCCCAGGTAACTGATACCTTCGCCGTAGATGATGTCGAACTCCGCGACGCGGAACGGCGGCGCCACCTTGTTCTTGACCACCTTTACCCGCGTCCGGTTCCCGACCGTTACCTCGCCTTCCTTTATCGCGGCGATGCGGCGTATGTCGATGCGCAGGGACGAATAGAACTTAAGCGCTCTTCCGCCGGGCGTAGTCTCCGGGTTGCCGAACATAACGCCGATTTTCATGCGTATCTGGTTAATGAAAACGACGCAGGTTTTGGATTTGGAGATAATCGCCGTAAGTTTGCGGAGGGCCTGGCTCATCAGCCGGGCCTGGAGCCCTATGTGGGCGTCGCCCATCTCGCCTTCCAGCTCGGCCCGGGGGACCAATGCCGCGACCGAGTCCAGCACGATGACGTCCATCGCGTTGGACCGTACGAGCTGGTCGACGACGTCGAGGGCTTGTTCGCCGCTGTCGGGCTGGGAGACCCAGAGCTCGTCGATGTCCACGCCCAGTTTCCGGGCGTACTCGACGGGTAGGGCGTACTCCAGGTCCACCAGTGCGCAGTATCCGCCGAGCTTCTGTGCTTCGGCGATAATGTGGAGCGCCAGCGTCGTTTTTCCCGAGCCTTCGGGACCGAATATCTCGATAACGCGGCCCCGCGGTACGCCGCCGACGCCCATGGCCGCGTCCAAGCTAAGGCAGCCGGTGGGGATGACGTCTATGTCCATCGCGGCGTCGGGGTCGCCGACCTTCATCAGGACAGTGTCGCCGTGCTTCTTCTTGATGTTGGCTATGGCGCGCTCGAGGGCCTGGGTTTTGCCGTCGTCTTTGCCGGCCATAAATAGACCTTCCATTTGTTATCTCGGTGTGTAGCGTTTGTAAAATTGAACCGATAATCGCGGCTCACCTTCAGTCGTATTTTACTTCTATTCCGGAGTTTCCGCAAGAGGAAAATGAGATTCGTGGCGTTGGTAAAATTCCCGGCACGTTGCTTGAAATCGCCGCTTACTCTACTCGAACAGAGCCGCGCACCGTGGCGTTACTTCCGTAATCGAAGTAAGACCGCGGAAGCGTTCGTGTCCTAACCCGACGGCGATTAGCGGTACCGCGTTCCTCGTGTGCCCCCGAGTTTTCATGTCCTCGACGTTGCCGTGGTCGCTGGTTACTATCAATAAAGTATCGGTGAAGTCGACGGTACCCTTAATCCCGCTGAACATCTCATCCATGTCCTCGAGATATAGGACGGCCCGGTGCATACGCTGCCTGTGCCCCGCCAGGTCGGTAAGGAAGTACTCGAACAGGGTGAAGTTGTTTTTCGCGCCGACGCGGGCGATAATCTCGCCGGCCTCCCGCGGTTCGATAATCGGTACGTTTTCACCCCGGCGCCGTAAGCCTCTATTGGTAAGGTCATGGTAGACGGCTTCGCCCCGCCGGGCTTCGGCGGCGGTCCGGAAACCGCCGAAAGCCGCGAGAGACATCACCGTCGTCGCCGAGAAGGGGCGACGCCTTGCGAAATACTCCGGGATGTTACGGAAGGTGTACGCGTTCACGAAGGCGGCGGAGCGGCCGGCGCGGACTAGCCGTGGTAAAACGCCCCGGGTCGCGAGCACCGCCTGTAGCGCTTTATTCGGATACCCGGGCATATGGCGCCCGACCAGCTCGGCGGCGTTGACGCCCGTGTAGAGCGCGGCCTGGCCCGTCGCGCTCTGGGGCAGCCCGTCTACGCCCAGGGTCGCGTCCAGGGGGACTAAACTCGCTTGTTCGTTGTGTACGCCGGCGCGCCATGCGTCCGGCGCTACCGTCCCGACCCAGGAGACCAGCGTCGGTATCCGGGCGACCAGCAGCGGGTTAACTTCCGGGTCGGCGGCGCCGATCCCCAACCCGTCTATGAAGATGAATATGACGCGGGGGGCGTCGCCCAAACTACCGTTCCCCCGCTTCGACGAGCAACTTCTCGAACTCTTCCGGCGCGAGTACTTTTATGCCCAGCGCGCGAGCTTTCTCTACCTTGGTCCCCGGGTTCTCGCCGGCCACGACGTAGTCGGTTTTACCGGAGACGCTTGTAGTGGCTTTTCCGCCCAGCGCCCGAATACGGTCCTCGGCTTCGGCCCGGCTCATACCCGGAAGCGTGCCGGTGATGACGAACGTAAGCCCTTCCAACGGTTTAGCGGCGGGATCCGCCGGTGCTTCCTCTTCCGTCCTTACGCCGCCGACCCGTAGTTTCTCTATCGTTTTACGGACGTCGGGCCGCGCGAAGTAGTCGATGATATTCCGGGCGACTATTTCGCCTATGCCGTGGATGGCCGCGAGTTCGTCGGCGGACGCGTTCATCAACCGGTCAAGGGACTGATACTCGTCGGCGAGAAGCCGGGCCGTTTCCAGGCCCACGTCCGGCGCGCCCAAAGCGTAAATAAGGTTCGCGAGGGGCCGGGACTTCGATTCTTCCAAAGCGGCGATAAAGTTCTCGGCCGATTTGTCGGCCCAGCCTTCAAGGGGCGAGAGCCGTTCGATTGTGAGCGACTATAAATCGCCTATGTCCCGGACGTCCAGCTCGTCGTAGAATTGCTTCGCGGCTCTGTCGCCCAGTCCCTCGACGTCCATCGCGCGCCTGGAGCCGTAGTGGGCTAACCTTGCGACGACCTGGGCCGGGCACGAGGGGTTGCGACAGAAGATCCCGATCTGTCCGTCGACTCGCTCCAACTTGGCGGCGCACGACGGGCACTTCGCGGGTATCCCGGCCGGCGAAAGGTCTTTTTCCCTACGGTCGTACAGGACCGAGACCACCTTCGGGATTATCTCGCCGCCCTTCTCGATAATGGCGTAATCGCCGGGCCTTATATCGGTCTCCTCGACGTTGTCGGCGTTGTACAGCGTGGCCCGCTTCACGACCGTACCCGAAAGCTTCATCGGTTCGAGGTCCGCGATCGGTGTGATATGTCCCTGGCGCCCGACGCTCCATAGAATATCGTTGACGCGGGTGGTCGCCTGTTCGGCCGCGAACTTGTACGCGATTGCCCAGCGTGGGGATTTTGCGGTCGAACCCAGCCGTTCGTGTAGCGCAAGGTCGTTTACCTTCATGACGATACCGTCGATATTGTATGGTAAGTTAGGTCGCTCGGCGACGAGCCGCTCGTAGTACTCGAAAACGCTCTCGACGTTCCAGCACAACGACCCGAGCGGATTGACGGGTAGCCCCCACTTCTCCATATACCCCAGAGCTTCCATCTGGGTGTGGACCGTTGCGGCGTCGGTCAGCAAGTAGTACAGCCACGCGCGCAGGGGCCGTTTCGCCACCTCCCGCGGGTCCAGCAGTTTGAGGGACCCGGCGGTCGCGTTCCGGGGGTTCGCGAATAGGGGTCGCCCATCGTCTTCGGCCCGGCGATTCAGCTCTTCGAGACCGCCGCGGGTTATATAAATTTCCCCCCGTACGTCGATGCGCCCGTCCGGCGCGTTCGAGAGTTTCAGGGGGATGCCGCGAACGGTACGGAGGTTCAAGGTGATGTCGTCGCCGCGGGTGCCGTCGCCGCGGGTGCTACCCTGAACCAGTACGCCGTCGTCGTAAACCAGGGCAATGGCGACGCCGTCTATCTTGGGTTCGCAAGCGTATTCGATTGAGTCTATACTCAACGTCCGGCATAGCCGCGCGTCGAACTCTCGGACCTCGGCTTCGTTGTATGTGTTGTCAAGCGAGAGCATCGGTGGGTCATGGGCGACCGTCCCGAACCCCTTGACGGGCTCGCCGCCCACCCGCCGGGTCGGCGAATCGGGGGTTATAAAGTCCGGGTGGGCTTCTTCAAGCTCTACGAGACGTTTGTATAACTTATCGTACTCGTAGTCGGATATCTCCGGCGTCCCGAGGACGTAGTAAAGGCGGTCGTGGCGCTGTATCTCGTCGCGGAGGTTTTTGATTTCTTCGGCTATACCCAATCGGTCGTCCCCAGACGCTAATATTCCGTAGTTTTATTCCTACGTTCCTTCCCCGGATATATATGAATAAAGTGTAACCGAACCGTCCGGTTTCAGTTCGAATACCGCTTTTAACGCTTGCTCTAAGGTATAATCCGAAGGTTGTCCGTCGTCGTAAATTACGTTTTCGTATCGGTCGTTAAGTCCCGCCAAGCCGCCGTTCTCATCGTAGACCGACAAACTACCGTCGCCCCAGAAAATACTGTACTCCCCCGGCGTATACCCGTATAACCAGAGTTGGTGCGTAACAGCGTTGAACGCTATCGCGTCGGTTACGATACCGTCGTCTATAATCCCTACCGGCTGGGCGTCGCCGTTCAACCGGATGACTCGTTTGGCGTACGGGTCGGCGGCCCAGACACCGTCGGCGCAGTCGCCCGTTAGATAAAGTGGCAACGCGAAGCGGTCGCATTCTTTCTTTATATTACCGGCCCCGTCGGCTAGTATAACCCGCGCGCCGGCCGTATCTGCTACCCAGACCCCGGCTGCAGTCTCTTCAAAATCGGCGATTACCACGCCTGCGTCGGAAAGCACGGCGAACCAACGCGGTACGTCTTTGCCCAGCTCTTTCCCCCGGTGCAAATCGAAGGCACGGGGCGTGCATCGACGTAGGTCGTACGCCGGTTCACTCGGTTCGGCCCCGAAATACTGAACGCGAAGGAATTCCCAACGTTCGATACCGCCCGCAGTAACGGCGAACGGTACTACTTTATCGGTAAACTTCACATCGGATAGGCTTTCTACGACCACCCTTTCCAACTTGCCATTTTTATCAAAGTAGAGGGCTTCGCTGTAAGACCCGACCATTGGGATTGCGTATTCGGGTATCCCGTCCGGCGCGTCTGTACCTATATACGCCGCGTGGGCCCAGACGAACTCGCCGCCGTACTTCACCCGATACCAGGCCATCTTCCTGCGGGTATAAGCCTCGAACAAACCCCGCTCGTATTCGTCCTTTGGGTCGTTTTCGAGTACGTACTTTACCCATTCGTCGTCGGACATTACGAGCGAGCAGGCGACCGAGACGCCGTATAGCTTCAAAATCGTCCCTTTATCAACGGTCGTAGCTATCGGCGCGTCGATAGACGGCCCTTTGCGTAAGTTGATATTTTCCCAAGCGGTCCCTGTGTAGGTCTTTTCGAACGGGATCCAGCCTACGCCTATCGCGTAATCAGCCTTTAGATCGATGGGCGTTAAAGGCGTACTTCCGTCGTCGTTATCGCCTAAGCCTGCTTTTTCCAAAATGTCACTAATCGAGCAGGCCGAAAGACCTAATGTAAGCACTACGGTGATTAGCGTTAATAAGCGTTTCATTTTCTTTTCCTCCGTACCCTCAGTACTTCGGCGCTGATGCTATACCCGGCATACCTCGTAGTCAATGATTTTTATATGGTATTCACCCATAGGCACTGATTTTGAGACTAAA
>CBDUXC010000002.1:0-17468 GCA_965371065.1 uncultured bacterium | reverse complement strand
CGCCCTGGCGCAAGCCCGCGCCGACGGCCGGGAGGTAATTCCGGCGACCGACGCCCAGCGTTTCGTCTGGTCTAACCCCTCGGTTGCGTCGGCCCTTTCCGGGATGGGCTCGATGGACGACGTGAAGGAAAACCTGCGCGCCGCCCGGGACTTCAAACCGCTTTCGCCCGAAGAATCGGCGGAGCTCGAACGGATACTAGCCGATAATAAAGAGCTCGGTGATTCCTATTGCACATTATGCGGTTACTGTATGCCGTGCCCCGAAGCCGTGAACATCCCTCTCAACTTCGAGCTGATGAACTATCATCGCGTGTACAAAGCCGAAAAGTACGCGGAGGAGACCTACAAAGCAATAGGCGTTTTCGAAATGTTCCCGGGTAAACGCGCCGACGCGTGCACCGAGTGCGGCGAATGCGAGCCCAAATGCCCCCAGGACGTCCCGATAATCGAGCAGTTGAAAGAGGTCGCCGACGCGTTGAGAGAAGGGTGAAAGCAACAGTACCTTAGGATTGAAGGAGGGGTTCGGAGTGGATAAGACCAAACACGTTTGCGGGATAATAATCGTCGGGTTATTGGCCGCTTCCGTAGTTGCGTGCGGCGGGAAGAGAACGTCCGAAGAACCGTCCGACATAAAAACGCCGGGACTATCGGGCGACGTACCCGTTTCGACGTCAGAGATAGGAGAAGGCGACGTGCCGGGTACGTTCGGCAGCGGGGACGACTTTGTTAGAGTCGTCGTCATAGCGCGGGACCCTCACGCGGAAACCCAACGGGTAAAACTCGTTTACACCTGGTATTTCCTCGAAGAAATGGACGCAGATAAGATACTATCGGAACTAGACCCGCGGCTTAGTGTCGGCGGCGGCGAACCCGTATCCTACTCAAGCGTTGAATCTCTCGGCCTCGTAGGTTTTCACGAAACGGCAGGCGAGGTACTCGCCCTGGAGTACCCGGGCGGGTCGGGGGTTTGCGTTTTATCGGTCGCTACGACCGGGGGGCGCGTATCCGTCGACCTCGGCGCCGGCGACAGAGCGTGCCGTTTATCGAAAAAGGTTCGGCCGGGCGTCAAGGTTAACTTACGCGCAGAACCGTCCACTGATGCAAGCATAGTGCGAGTATTGGAGCCCGGCGACTTTATATTCCCGACCGGCGAGAAAGAACTATTCGTGGACGCGGTAGACCCGGACACTACTGATTGGTTTTTGTTCCAACGCGTGAATACGCCAGACGGGGAAATGGGATGGGTCATCGTCGACGACGAGGTGTTCGAGTACGACGGGTACGTCGAAACTTTACCGTAGCGATCTAATGTGCGCCTGCTCCCGCGGCGAGTGCGAACTGAAATGCCCCCGGGACATCCCGATAATCGAGCAGTTGAAGGAGGTAGCGGAGACGCTCGGCGCGGGTTAGAGAGTAAGCCGAAACCCATTTGCGTAACGTAATTAATAAAATACGGCCGGCCAGTACGTCCTTGCGGAATCTCGCGCCCTTTGATATATTTACCCGGCCGGCGCCGAAAGGTCCGTACCGGTTATGGTAGTAAGCGAACGTATCGCGCGGTTTTTCGCTGAGCTTACGTTTCCCCGGGCGTGTTATGTATTAACCGCGGCGACGTTCGTTAGTTGTGCGTTTAGTATTACTATCGGGAACCGATATGTTACGCCGGTCCTAGATCTTGCAGCGATTGCGCCGTTCTTCCTATGGGCGGCGGTTCGCGGGCGATACGGGCCGGCCGTCGGGTTGTCGTTGGTATGGCTCACGTGTCTGGCGTTATTCTTTACCGTCGGTACGATGTTTTTCCCCGAACGGGCCGCCGACGCGACGCTGTACGGGAGAGTTTATAACGCCGATTTCACCGCCTGGCTCGCGGACGAGAACGTCGCTTTCGGGGAAACCTGGGGTTACGCGCGTAAAGCGGTGGAACAAGGCGGTTTTGCCGGCGGACTTAGCCTTTTTACCGGCGGTTTCGGGGGCCTGGCGACGGCGGTAGTTAACGTAAATTCCGTTTCCTACAACGCCGGGCGGTTGCTGTTGGGCTCGACGAGCGGGACTTACAGCATTATCTTCGCCTGGCCTTTCTGGGAAGTATTGAAGGTAATCGGTCTCGTGAACTTGAGCGTAGCGCTGGGCGTGCCGCCGATTCGGTTGATATTCCGGCGCAAGGTGGATTATAAAACGGCGCTGGAATATATATTCGTCGGGTTGTTCTTTCTCGGGACGAGCGTTTTCGTCCACTGGCGCGCGGCCCTTTTCTGGCGCGACGTGCTAGCCGATATAACGACAATAGGGTGATGTTATGAAAAACGCTAAGCTTATTTTAATAGCCTTCGTTGTCTTCGCGACGGTCCCTGCGGCCGGTAAGGTACTCGTCTGGGACCACGACATGGACCAGGCGTTCACCGACCCCGACGACGGCGACGGCTCGATGGGCAGCGAAGTTAACGTCCGGGCCGCGCTGGAAGCCAACGGCGTTACGGTGGAAACGAGCATTGTGTTGCCCACGGACCTATCGCCGTACGAAGCGGTCTTCGTCCTTTGCGGCTGGTGGCCCAACGACGGCGCTCTGAGTCAGGCGGAACTATCGCGGCTCGAGGGTTATCTGAACCAACTCGGCGCGCGCCTGTATATCGAGGGCGGCGAGGTCGGAAATCGCTACGGCAGCACTCCTTTCTATTCGCGTCTGGGCGCGGAGTTCGTGGACGACGGGCGCCCCAAGGAAGAGGGGAACATAAACAACGCCCAGGGCGTAGGCGGGCTTGAGGGTTTACGATATGCGTACCCGGGTTATCAGTCCGAGGACTGCGACAACTTCATAGACGAGATAAACGACGAAGGCGCCGGCGAGGTGATAATGCGTAGCAAACGGGCCGGCAACCAGTCCAACGGCCGGGTCGTACGCATAGACGCCGGCGCGCCGTACGACTACCGGGCGATTTACTCCACCTTCCCCTTCGGCGCCTTAAAAAACGGGAACCACACGAGAACCCAGTTGATGGCTGAGTACGTAGAATTCCTTGAAATAGGCGGCGGTTTCCACAGCGGCGTGGCGCCGTCATCGCTCGGGCGGGTGAAAGCCGTGTTCAGGTAACGCTATGCCAAGGTGGTTTACTCTTAGTTTATTTCAGTATCTGCATATAATGCTTAACTGATAACTCTTACCAATAAGTGGGTTTACCGGAGAACCGAATGGGTTACGATCCAAGTTTCAACGAATTGATTAAGCGAGTTGAAGAATCGCGGCCCGCGCGCTTGGAGATGGCTAACCGAGGCGAGCACTTCCCGGCGATGTCTATGGACGAGCGCCAGGACATCCTGGAGAAGTTTCACCCCGATTTCCGAGCCGACGCTAAACGGGCAATTGCCGTAGGGCCGAACGCCGGTGAAATCTATCCCAACGAGGTCGCCGACGTGATCGAGTCATTGAGCCGGCTCGACCCCGACGAGGTCAACTTCGCTCATATAGACTACGACGTCGACATTTTAATAATAGGCGGCGGCGGGGCCGGGTGCAGCGCTGCGATTATGGCGCACGAGAAGAGCGCCGGGCACATCCTGCTTGCGACGAAACTCCGCCTGGGCGACGCCAACACGATGATGGCCGAGGGCGGCATCCAGGCCGCCGACAAGGACAACGATTCGCCGGCAATACACTACCTGGACGTTATCGGCGGCGGACGCTTCGCTAACGTTCGAGAACTGGTCCGCGCCCTCGTAACCGACGCGCCCGGCGCCATCGCCTGGCTCGAGGACCTTGGCGTGATGTTCGATAAGACCGACGACGGCACCATGAGGACCCTCCACGGCGGAGGGACCAGCCGGAAGCGTATGCACTCGTGCGCCGACATCACCGGCGCCGAGATAATGCGGACCCTTCGGGACGAGGTCGAAACCCGGCCCGAGATAGAAGTGCTCGAGTTCGCGCCGGCGGTCGAGCTTATACTTAACGGCGAGGGGAAGTGCGCCGGCGCCGTACTGTTCGATATGGACCGTGAGAAATACCTGGTCGTCCGGGCGAAAACGACGATACTCGCCACCGGCGGGCTGGGGCGTCTGCACATACTAGGGTTCCCAACTACGAACCACTACGGTGCCACCGGTGACGGGCTGGTGATGGCTTACCGGGCCGGCGCTGAGCTCGCGTTCCTCGGGTCCACCCAGTTCCACCCGACGGGCGCGATTTACCCCGAACAGATAGTTGGCTTGCTCATCACGGAAAAAGTTAGAGGCGCCGGCGCACACGTGCTGAACGTCGACGGCGAACAGTTCGTCTATCCACTCGAAACCCGCGACGTGGAAGCCAGCGCCATCATCCGCGAATGCACCGAGCGCAGTAAGGGTATACCTACGCCGTCGGGACGGCTGGGCGTCTGGGTGGACACGCCAATGCTCGATATGCTTCACGGCGAGGGAACGGTACGCCGGGATTTCGCCGGGAAGTACAGGTTGTACGCGAACCACGGCATTCATATAGAAAAAAAACCAGTCCTCGTTTACCCGAGCGTCCACTATCAGAACGGCGGCGTGCTCATCAACGCCGACGCGTCCTGCTCGACGCTCCCGAACCTGTACTGCGCCGGTGAAGTCGCCGGCGGCGTCCACGGCGAAAACCGGTTGATGGGTAACTCGCTTCTGGACGTATGCGTTTTCGGGCGCCGAGCCGGCACTAACGCCGCCGCCGCGATACCGTCTGTCACCGTGGGTGAACTTTCACTGAGCCACGTCCGTGAATGGAACCAAACGCTCGAAGCCGACGGTATAGGGACGGACCGCCGTTCGCCCATCCTCTTACCCGATTATCGGGGGACCATATCGTAGAAGATAGAACAGGTTTAAGATAAACGTATATCAGGGGGTTCCGCGCCTGGGGTTCTTAGGCGAGTTATTCGATACAGTTACGCACCTGCTGGGTTTTGCCGTGTGCCACCAGTTACCGTCGAGGACTCTCGAGTTCGGCGGTAAATATTTACCTTTGTGCGCCCGATGCAGCGGGATATACTTGGGCGTATTTGCCAGCTACGCGTATCTGGTCGTCCGGCGCGGTTTCCGGATAAACAGTATCCCGAAGATAACGTATTCGCTTATCATCGCCGCGTTCATCCTGCCGATGGCTTTTGACGGAGCGACCAGCTACCTGGGGCTGCGGGAAACGACGAACGCCCTGCGCGCGATAACGGGTGCACTGGCCGGGAGCGCCCTTCCCATATTCGCGTTTCCGTTGCTGTCGCCGGAATTGATACTTGCCGAGGAGAAGAAGAAGGACGATTATCCGCCGTTCGCGCGCTGGTACGACCTGCTTATCTGGGCGGCGGTCGTCGCAGCTTTATTGGCGTTGTCGCTTCAAAATTGGAGCTGGCTCTATTGGCCGCTGACGGCTTTCTCGACGGTCGGGTTTCTCGCGATATTTTTCAATCTCGGGCTGGTCATCGTCGAGATGGTGGGCGAGCGGTACGGTTGGGCGCAGCGTCCGTGGTCGTTTCTGTGGGCGGCTCTCGTCGTCGCGTTTATCCTATCGGTTTTAATATTACTGCATGAGTTCGCTTACGATATGATGTTGAACGCGACGGGCGGCGTTTTACCCGAATGAGTTGTTTAGCCCGCCTTTACCGATAAGCAAGATCGGGGTGGATGAGAATGACTAACGGTGTAAAAACGGATTGGGAAGAGAAAAAGAACCGGGTAATCGATATTCTCGAGCCGGTGCTCGTAGCTTACTTGTACATAATATCGGTCATATCGCCGATAGTCGCCTTAATCCTGGGCATCGTGCTGATGACCCGAGCCGGGCTTGAGAAAAACCGCCGGCTCGGGAAGAACATGGTGATAATTAGCATAATCTTCCTGTGCGTCGGCTTGTTGTGCTGCATAGCGTACATAGCTCTCGCGGTCTTCGGATCGCTGGTGGGGACGGCGCCGACGTATTACTGATAAGCGGTCCTTATACGCGATAAAAACCATACCGTATGGTTGACAAGGGTATAACTAACTTTGGGGAAAAAGAAGAGCGGCTGTTCGACTTACTCGAGTCGTTGGCGATAGCTTATCTTTATATCCTTTCCGTAACGGCGCCTTATATGGGCCTCATCTTCGGCATCGTGTTAATGAAGAAGGCTGTGCTCGAGAAGGACCGCCGGCTCGGGAAAACTTATACGATTATCAGCTCGATAATGCTGGGCTTGTTGTTAATCTGCTGCGTTGGTTATATCGTCGGCTACGTGTTTATGGCGTTAATGGTTTTTGGTTACGGTATAACCCACGCGCCGCCCGGGTACTAATAAAACCGAAACGGGGGAATTCCTACATATAATCGGGTGAAACATCCGGAGAAAAGGAAATGAAAATACACGAATACCAGGCGAAAGAGATACTGGCGATGTACAGCGTCCCGACGCCTCGCGGCGATGTGGCGACGACGCCCGAGGAAGCGAAAGTTATCGCCGAGAGGCTCGGCGGGACCGTCGCGATAAAAGCGCAAGTCCACGTCGGCGGCCGCGGGAAGGCCGGCGGCATCAAGGTCGCGAAAAACCCGGACGAAGCGTATGAAAAGGCGTCCGAGATACTCGGTATGGACATCAAAGGATTGACCGTCGAGAAGGTATTGGTCGAGGAGGGCGCCGAGATAGACCGGGAGTTCTACCTGGGCATCGTCCAGGACCGCGCGACGAAAGCGCCGGTCTTGATGGTTTCGGCCGAAGGCGGCGTCGAGATAGAGGAAGTTGCCCGCGCGAAACCGGAGGCGATATACAAAACCTGGGCCGACCCGCACCACGGTCTCCGCGGTTACGCGGCGTACGCGCTCGCGTTAAAGCTGACCGAAGACCCGAAGGAAGCCCGGACGATAGCTGCGATACTCCGTAAGCTCTACACCGCTTTCGTGGAGTACGACGCGTCCTTGGCCGAGATAAACCCGTTCGTCGCGACGGCCGACGGCCGGATGATCGCCCTGGACGCCAAGATAAACATAGACGATAATGCGCTCTATAAACATCCGGACCTGGCCGAGGGGCGCGACGACGTCGAAGCGACCGAGCTCCGCGCGAAAGAGGCGGGGCTCTCGTTCGTACCGCTTGACGGTTCAGTGGCGTGCATTGTGAACGGCGCCGGCCTGGCGATGACGACGATGGACCTGATAAAACTCTACGGCGCCGAACCGGCCAACTTCCTGGACGTCGGCGGTTCGTCCAGTCCCGAGAAGATAACCACTGCTATGGACATCGTCATGAGTTACCCCGGCGTCAAGTCCGTACTGGTCAACATTTTCGGCGGGATAACCCGCTGCGACGACGTAGCCAACGGTCTGGTCGCCGCCCTGAAAGAACGGTCGCTGGACGTACCGCTGGTAGTCCGGCTGACCGGTACCAACGAAGAAGAAGCCCGGGCAATACTCGAGCGCGAGGGGATATCGGCCGGCTCCGACATGGACGAAGCCGTAAAAGCGGCCGTGGAAGCCGTACAGAGTTAACCCGGGTCGATGATAATCATCGGGGATAATATTGCTAATTAACGGTATAGAGTTGGGAAGTGAGCCGCTTACAAACTCTTCGGGCGAGAGACTAGGAATAATCATACGGTATGAGTTATCCACAATATATCAACAGGCCGTTTCCGATAGCTAATTTACGGTCGAAAAAGAATGCGAAACGCGAAATACTATCCTAGGGGGCGTAACTCCCTGACACTAAAGATGTTACACGATATATCGTGTTATCCGCCGTTGTTGTCGTTTTTTCCTGACCGTTAAACCTGTTTGCCGAGGTCAGATTATCAACTACAGCGGCGAAATGGTATTCTTAACCGATTAGACGCATAACAAGTTAAAAATAAGATAGTAATCGTTTCGGTAGAAATGCGTCTTACAGGGATACCGGCGCTGGACGCGTAAACCCGAAGGAGGAATAATGTCTATACTTATAGACGAGAACACCAAATTAATCGTGCAGGGGATTACCGGCCGCGACGGGTTGTTCCATACTAAGAAAATGGTCGAGTACGGCACGAACGTGGTCGCCGGCGTAACCCCCGGCAAGGGCGGGACCGACGCCGACGGCATCCCGGTCTTCAACCTTGTCGCCGAGGCCGTCGAGGCTACCGGCGGGGACACGTCGATTATGTTTGTGCCGGAAGCCTTCGCCGCCGACGCGATATACGAGGCTATCGACGCGGGAATCGGGCTGTTGGTCGTGATTACCGAGGGCGTTCCCGTACAGGAGATGAACCGGATATACAAGTACGCGGCCGAGAACGGGTCCCGTTTCGTGGGCCCGAACTGCCCCGGCGTCATCTCGCCCGGCAAATCCAAGGTCGGTATTATGCCGGGCCAGATACATACGCCCGGGCCTATCGGCGTCGTTAGCCGGTCGGGAACCCTGACGTACGAGATAGTCTATAACCTGACGCGGGCCGGGTTGGGCCAGTCCACCTGCGTCGGTATCGGCGGCGACCCTGTCATCGGTACCGGTTTTTTAGACTGTCTCGAGATGTTTGAAGCCGATGGGCAGACTACGGGCGTCGTATTGATAGGCGAGATCGGCGGCGACGACGAGGAACGGGCCGCCGAATACGTCCAGAAGAAAATGTCGAAGCCGGTGGTCAGCTTCATCGCCGGGCGGACTGCGCCGCCGGGCAAACGGATGGGTCACGCCGGCGCGATAATTTCCGGCGGAAAGGGGACCGCCGAGAGCAAGCGGGAAGCGTTGACTGCGGCGGGCGTGGCCGTAGCCGACACGCCGTCGCAGATTCCGGACCTGATGAAGGAAGCTCTGAGGTAACCACGCTCCTTAGCCGTAACGTTTATGGTTAAACTCGAAGAGAGGTCGGTTGGATATGGAAGCCGTAAAAAAACAGGAAGAAAAGCTGCTCGCGGCCCTGTGCCACATATCTATAATATTCTCGACGATGGGCGTGATACTACCGGTCGTGATATATATTCACGCCCGTGAGAAGTCGAAGCCGCTGGCGTTCCAGGCGATGCAGTCGATGCTTTATCACGGCGCGAGTTTAATATGGACGCTCGTTTTTACAATCGTTTGGACAGCGGCGAGATGCGTATTCGCTTTTATATTCACGGCCGTCGCCGAGTCCGGGGCCGGCGGCGAAATGGCCGGCGGGGCCGCCATCGTGTTCACAGTGTTGATGATACTTTTCGTCGTGCTGCTCTTCGCCGGCATATTCATCGTGTACGTACTCGGGATAATCGGCGCGATACAGACGATGCGCGGCCGTATGTTCAGGTACCCTATAATCGGCAACTGGCTGGAGCGGTGGCTCGCGAAAGACGAGGACTAAGGCGCTCTAATTAGCCGCGGCGGGCCGCCCGGGTTTGGGGAGCCGAATTAAACCGGACGGATGTATGGGTATACCGTAGAGGTATACCCTTTTTTTTACCGGGGCCGTTGTAAAAACCCCTAAAGCATAAGCGACATTTCTACGCCGTTAAATCCTTCTTTGTTAGGCGGCGTCAATCGCGGGTGTTCTCGTCGAACGTATCCACGTACTCCTCCAGCAAATCGGCGGCCCTCTCGTAGTCCTTCTCCAGAACGTACAGTTCGCCGTAGAAGCCCTCGCCGATCATCATAATCCCGTCGTACCACGGTATCTGGCGGGACGCCTCGAAGTACCTGATGCCGGCCTCCTCCAGGACCTCACGAGCTATCTGCGCTTCTATTTCGGTCGCCGCCCGGAAGACCGGGACCGTCGGCACACCGGCCAGCACCGCTTGGACCGCCGCCGCAACTGTCGGGACGAACTTCACGCCCTTCCACTCGCGTAAATCCAATAGGTCCGGGTCGTTTGACACCACGTAGTCGACGCCCGTGCCGACCGCCAACCGCACCAGCATATCCCGGGCCGGGTCGTCGAAGAGCTGCTTTTCGTACGCCGGTTCCGCCCGGGCGCCCACGCGTTTAAGCATCAGGACCGCGTCTGCCGTTGCACCGAACGGTATACCCGTCGCTTCGAGATTGCCCTTTACCGCGTCATAGAGTTCGACCGAGTAGACGACTTCGACGTCCAAGCCTTCGGTCCCGGGTATCAGTGGACCCTCGCCGTCGTAGTTCGCGAGAAGGTCGGCCAGGACGTCGGGCGCGATAACCAGTTTTATTTCGTAGCCGGGTTCCATAGGTTCCGATGAGTACGTATGAATATAAGAAAAGCCGCCGGCGAAGTCAATATAAGCCGGCGGACGTTAATTGTATGAATACCATCGTCGCGAAGTCGTCAATCCACGCCGAACAGGTCCGGCCCTTCGGGGAAGGCTTTCGCGTACTCGGCCGCCAGTTCCGCGGCGTCTTCTTCGCGTCCTTCTTCCCGATACAGCCCCGCCAGGGCGACGGCCGCCGCCTTACGGACCTCCGGGTCGTCGGCCTCGTCCCAAACGTCCGTCAGTATATCGACCGCTTCGTCGAAGTAGGTAAGGCGTACGGTCAGAATCGCGGCCCGGCCCCGGACCGCCCACGGAAGCCCCTTATCGTCGGACAGTTCGGTTAGTCGCTCCCTGGCAGCCGCTTCGTCGCCGTCGTCGAGGGCGTCCAGCCCGTACAGAAACGCCGCCGTAGCTTCCGGCGCCGTCCCTGTCGCGCGTATCAGGTAAAGGGCTTCAAGGGCGTCGTTCACCAGGTACCCGGACGGGTCCGCGGCGACGTATCGCTCTATCAACGCCTCGGCCCCGTCGGCATCGCCGTCGCCCAGGACGTCGCCCGCTTGCCCGAGAATCCCGGCGTACGCCGGTAACGCCGACGCGAACAAAGCCGCTAAAGTTATCTTGCCCAAACTAATCGCCGCCCGCCAGTCGCTTATAGTACTCGGCGGCCGCGTCCCGGTACGCCGGCGGTACGTAACCCGGGTCGGTACCGGACTGCCCGGGGGCTTCCGTACGCTTCGGAGTAGTTAATCGCGAAGGAACAGCCCGCGGTACACCGATGGGCGTATACTCCTTGGCCGGCTCGGACCGCCGCTTGCTGCTCTTGCCCTTGGACCTCATCGCCCGGGTCGAGTCGAGCATCCGCTCCAGGAGCTTCTCCTGCCTCTCCAGTACGCGTTCGTCCAACTCTCCCCGGCGGAGGGCTTCTTCTATCTCCTCCATCTCCTCGATGAGAGACGCGGCGTTCCCCATCGTCTCGGCGTACTCGCCGGCACGCTTCGCCGTTTTCCCGAGTTCCCGGCGTATCATCGCCTGCTCGGCCGCCAACCGCTCAAGGAGCGCTTGCGCCATAGACGGCTGCATACCGGGGAGCATTGACATCGCGGCGCCGGACTCCTCGTTCATACGCCGCTGGGCCTCGGCCAGGCTCTTCATCTGCTCCATCATCTCGGCCAGACCCATCGAAGAACCGCTCTTCTCGACGGCGCCTCGCGCGTTCAGAAGAGCCATCGTTACCGCGTTCAGAGCGGCCAGTGCCCGCCGGTCGTTCTCGTAGGCTTCCCGATGATTGCCCATCTCGGCGTTGGCGCCGGCGGCGGTCGCCTCGTCGGCGGCCTCGTCCAAGGCACCTACCACCTCGCCCGGCAAGAACAACGTTTGTTCGGCGATGTCGGCCGCCGCTTCGCGAAGTCCCTGTATCTCTTCAGCGAGCCGCTTCTGCCGGCCGGGGAATGACTCTGTCGGGCCCCGGGCCGCCTCCCGCGCCAGCTCCTCGCACTGGCGCGACGCCGTCATCGACCGCTCAAGGGCCTTATCTATTTCGCGCATGAGTTCCTGTTTGCGCGCCGTATTATAGCGCTGTCGAATTGCGTCGAGCCGTTCGGCCAGGTCCCGGAGTTCAGACGACACGTTTTCGCCGGACTCGTTTGCGCCCGACACGTCGCCGGCGTTTATCTCGTGCGCCGCCGCCTCGGCCGTGGACGCGGTCCCGGCCCGCTCCAACTCTTCAGCCAGTTCCCGCAGCTCGTCGGCGGTCGCCGGGTCGGTTCCATCGAAGAGCTCCGTCGACTCCTCGAGTATATCGCCCAGTTCCCGGACCGCGTCGGAAAGCGACATCTCCTCGGCGGCCAAATCCAGCGACGGACCATCGACTTCCAGCTCCCGCAGTATCTCGTCCTGGCGGTTAGCCAGTTCTTCGGCGCGCAGGGCCAGCTCGCTCAACGTTTGTTCCCGGAGCGCCGCCTCGAGTATCTCGAGCATCCGTTCAAGCCGCTCGGCCAGCATCTTCTGGTCGAACTGTATCCCCTCCATCAACTCGGCGATTTTCTCCGGGTCCACTTCGAGCATCGCTTCCCGGAGTTTCTCTAGGGCTTCCTTCGCCTCCTCATTCAGGGCGGCTTCGAGCATCTCGCTTACCTGCCACATCTTCATGGCCAGTTCCGGGCTGATAAGTCCTTCGTCGGCCCGCTCCAGCGCCGCTTCCAGCTCCTTCGCGGCTTCGGCCAGTTTCCGCTTAATCCGTTCCTGTTCCTCGATTAACTCACGCATCGCGGCGCGGTCCGGCCGCCCGGCTTCGTCGCCGAAGCCGTTCATTTCGGCGAGCTTCTCCTCCAGTTCGCCCACGTCGGTCTGGATATCGGCGAAACTCGTAAGCTCCTCGGCCATCTCGGCGTTCAGGTCGTCGAATATCTCGGCGGCCGTCGGGAACCGTATATGATAAACCGGCGAACGGCCGGCTTTCGGCCCGTTCACCGTATCGTTGTCGTAGACCTCGACGTAGAAGTCGATTACGTCGCCGGGGAAGATATCCAGCCCGGGGAAGATGACGTCGCCGGACGCCTCGAGTTCGCGACGCCCCGCGGCCGACGCCACTTCTTTTTCGTAACGCTCGCCGGTCGTCTCGTTGTAGTACTTTACGACGGCGCGCGAAACCCCGAAGTCGTCCGACGCCCGGAAACGGAGCACCGGCGACGGATAAGGATCCGCTATCTCGATGTCGCCTTCCGGTTCGATTACCTCGACGGTCGGCGCGAAGTCGGCCGTCGGGTTAATCGCGTAGTAGGGCGTCGCGCCGGTTCCCCACTCGGATTCCGCGGTCAAGCGGTACGCGCCCCTTTCGCCGACGGCAAACGACGCCTCGAACCGGCCGTCGTTCTCGGTTGCCGTGACCGGCTCCTCGCCCTTTATCTCGACGTGGACGACGTCGGGTTCGGGCGGAGAAACCGCGGCCGTTACAATGACCCGGGATCCGGGGAGGGCCGATACGTCGCCGGCGCCGGCCGGTAGTTTATCGGGCGGCAACCCGCTGTATGCCGGCGGATATACCGTTACCTGAAGGTCTATAATGCGCGGTGGGAGTTTCACGTCCACGTGGAACCGGTCCGTACGCTCGTCCCCGGAAGCAATCCAGTAATCGAAATCCTCGCGTCCCGCGTATACAGAGGCGTAGAACCAATCGCCGCTCGCCGACATTTCAACTTCCGTGATTTCGCCGTTTTTATCGAGCGTTACGCTCAAAGGAAATTCCGGTTCCGATTGTACGCGGGCGCTTATTTCTATGCGTACGTCGGCTTGAACGGAGGCGTCGCCCGGTCTCACCTCGACGATGTTTCGGCCCTCCACGGTCGCGGCGAGTTCGCCCAGGCCTGTCCGGAGTCCGCCGAAAAGACCGGGAAAAGCGAGAAAGGCGATAACCCACACGAAGGTTATCCCCGAGAAAACGGCGCCGGCCCGGACCTTCATCCCGGCCGGAAGCCCCGCCGGAATATCTTCCGCTTTAACGGCCACCAAATCCACGAAGTTCTCGGCCAGCTCCGGCGAAGTACCGAGAAATCGCGGTTTCTTCGCCAGGTCAACGGCGGCGGCCAACCGGCGCCGTACCGCCGGGCGCTTCTCTTCCGCGTCCCGCAGCAGGCGGGCGACCCGGGCCAGAGGGGCAAGCCGCGCCAAAGCGAACCTTGCTAACAACACACCGAACCCTGCATAAAAAAAGAAGGCCGCGGCGACCATAGGCACGAAACCGAAGCGGGCCGCCAGCGCGGCGACGAAAGCCCCGGCGCCCAGGTACGCAATTACCCATAAAAGCGCGACCGTTACGACCGAAGCCGTTCTATATAACGCGGCCCGTTCGACGCGTTTAACGAGTTTTAGTCCCGCACTTTCCATCGTTTATTATTAGACACTACGCCCCAGATAAAGTTTACCAGCCCAGCGGTTTCCGGTCAAGGGACGTTGAAACGCTATTTACGGAATACCTTACTCATACGATAACATATAGTAAGCGCCGGACGCTTATCGTTACGGGATATGAGTTTATTGACCGACCAACGTTCGGTGTGTTAATCTAGAAACGTGGCCAGGATAATGGTAGCGATGTCGGGGGGAGTTGACAGCGCCGCGGCGGCGGTCATTCTTGCGCGGGAGGGGCACGAAGTAACCGGCGTTACGATGCGCCTGTTCGACGCGGCGGCCCGGACGGGTACGAGCTGTTGTTCGCCGGAAGCGCTGCCGGTCGCCGCCGACACGGCCCGGCGGATCGGCGTGGACCATTACGTACTCGACCTCCGCCGCGAATTCGAGGAAATGGTAATAAACGACTTCGTAAACGAATATAGATTGGGCCGCACGCCCAACCCGTGCGTCCTGTGCAATACGATTATAAAATTTGATATACTGCTGAAAAAGGCCAAAGCGATGGGCTTCGACGGGCTGGCCACCGGCCACTACGCACGCTTGGACGACGATAAGACCGTCTTATCCAGGGGCGCCGACCGGGCGAAGGACCAGACCTACTTTTTGTGGGGGACGCCGGCGACGGCGCTGGGGCATTTATATTTCCCGGTCGGCGGATACACGAAGAATCACGTTAGGCGTATCGTGGGCGAGTTCCTGCCCGACGCCGACGTGAGGCCCGAGAGCCAGGACGTCTGCTTCGTCGGGGAAGACGTCGCGAATTTCCTCGCCGAAACGACAAAAGCGAAGCCCGGTCCCGTTACCGATACCGAAGGAAACGTACTGGGGGAGCACAGCGGCCTCGGTTCCCACACGATAGGGCGGCGCCGGGGCGTGGGCGTCGCGACCGGCGAACCGATGTACGTCCGGGAGATTATACCGGCCGAGAACAGGCTCGTGGTGGCGCCGGCGGAGGATATTTACGCGTCCCGGTTGACGGCGACCGGCGCGAACTGGCTGGACGAATCGCCCTGCCCCGATGAGACCATAGCGACGTACGTACGCTACCGGGATCCGGGGGCGCCGGCCGCGGTCGCAATTGAAGACGACCGGCTTACAGTCGATTTCGCCGAACCGCGGCGGGCTATCGCCCCCGGGCAGTCGGTGGTCTTTTACCGGGGCGACGTTCTGATAGGCGGCGCCGTCATAGAATCGGTTACATGGGATAATTAAGGTCGGAAATGACGGATCCGCGAGAGGCAGAAAAGAAGTATAAATCCTTGACCGAAGCGTTGTCGGCGTATCCGTCGCTTCTGATCGCGTATTCCGGCGGCGCAGACTCGTCGTTTTTATTGGCTACGGCGGGGGAACACGTGGACGGCAGGGTGCTCGCGGCAACGGCCCGGTCGCCGCTCCGTCCGCCCCACGAGGAGGAAGCCGCCGAGACGGGCGCCCGTTATCTCGGGGTCGAGCACGTCTTCTTAGAGACAGACGAGATGGAGAACCCGGCTTTCAGGCTCAATCCAAAAGACCGGTGCTATATTTGTAAATTAGGGCTTATGAAACGGCTCGTCGCTCTGGCCGTCGAGGAGGGTCTCTCGGCCGTGGCCGAGGGAACCACCGCCGACGAGGCGTCGGGGGCGCGGCCAGGGCTCCGCGCCTGTCGCGAGCTGGGCGTCGTCAGCCCTTTACTGGACGTCGGGTTTACGAAGGCCGACGTACGTTACCTGGGCCGGGAGTTGGGCGTCCCCGGTTGGGACGCCCCGCCCGGGGGATGCATGGCCACGCGGGTACCGTACGGTACGGAGCTGACCGTCGGGTTGTTGGAACGTATAGCCGAAGCGGAAGCCGTTATCCGTTCGCTGGGGGTCAAGCAGGTTCGGGTAAGGACTTACCCCGACGGCCTCGCCCGCGTGGAGGTCGAGCCGGCCGACTTCGAGACGGTGTTGGAACCGGCCAACCTGAGGAAGATCCGCGAAAGGCTGCGCGAAATCGGCTACCAATACGTAACCCTGGACATGGAAGGGTTCAGGACCGGGAGTATGGATTTGTAACGAGGCAGGGGGAAAAACTTCATACGCAACACTTGTATAATAACCCGAGGGATGTTACTCTTACAGGCGGGTTACGAAGACGAACCGGAGATTTGGAAACCAAACTGCACATATTGATAACCGGCCGTCACCTTGAGAAGTGCCACGTCGGTCGGGTTTACGGCGTCCACCCGGCGGCGATTAACCAGGTCGCCGCCGTCCGGCGCGGCGACCGCGCGTATCTTTTCTCCAAAGTCAAGGGCAGAGTATACGGGCCTTATGACGTGGCCGGCGAACCGGTATACCTTCCCCGAAAAGGCGAACCGCCGATATGGGAACGGGAAAACGAAACCGGCAAGGAACGGTTCAGGGTGGTTTTCCCTATCGAGCCCCGAACCGAACCGGCGTCGGCGCCGGTCGAATCATTGTACGAACTGGCTCGCGCCCGGGACGTGGCGTTTTTCCCCGAGGACGTAATCAACCGCAGCGTCTTCACGTTTCTTCCCGACGACTGTTCCCGTTTTCTGCCGGCCCTCGCCGGACTACCGTGGCAGAAAGCTCTTTTCCCCGAAGCCGACCCGGTAGATATATCGGACGGAGACGCACTCGACGGCGCCGGTCTGAAGGAGCTGGCCGTAAACGAAAAGGTAGGCGAGAGCTTTATCGAATACGTCCTCGCCAGGGGCGATAAACTCGAAGGCATACTGGGCGAAGGCGGCGTCGTATGGAACCAGCTCCGCATACCGTCGGAGAGGAGCCGGATAGACCTTGTTTATCAATCAGGTTCGACGCTGTATATTATCGAATTGAAGTCCGGGGCCGCCGGCCGGGCCGCCCGGCGCGAGCTGACCAGATACGCCGTATGGGCAAAAGCCAACCGGTCCTTCCTCGGCCGCCAGTTCTCCGGCGGCGCTCCCTTTTTCGTCCAACCCGCGCTCATAGGCGCGTCGTGTCCCGGGCCGGAGCACACCGACAATTTACTTATAACCTATAAGTTCGCCGGTCGTTCGGACATAGAACTACAGCGGATAAACTGATTTCGGACCCCGCCTTATCTTATTTAAATCTCCCCCGTAACTTACCAATCAATAAACCCGTACCAAAACTACGAAGGGAAAGGAACGAAATGGGGCAGATAGAACGCCGCGAAACGGCCGAAGATATTAAATCTACGGTGTTACAGATGAGCGAGCTCGTGGACTACCAGGACGGTTCAGTCGTAAGCCGTACTCTGATCGAGAAAAAAACGGGCACTGTAACGGCCTTCGCTTTCGACGAGGGCCAGGGCCTGAGCGAACACACGGCGCCTTTCGACGCGCTGGTCAACGTCGTCGAAGGCGAAGCCGATATCGTCATCTCCGGCGAACCTGATCGGGTAAAAACCGGCGAGGCGATTATAATGCCGGCGG
>CBDUXC010000001.1:0-23159 GCA_965371065.1 uncultured bacterium | reverse complement strand
GCATCCGGGTCGAGTTCCACCAGACGAAGAACGGTTTATCGTCTTTACGGGCGCTTTCGATGAACCCGAAAGCGGCATCCAAAATCTCCTCGTCGACGGTCTCCATCCGCTTTTTGGTCAGCGGCCCGGTATCTTCGATACGTCCGTCCGCGTAGGAATGGATAACGCCTCGCGGCCCGAAGCGCTTCTTGAACTCCGGGTCTTTCGGATAATCCGGATGCTCCGGTTCCTCTTCGGCGTTGAGGTGGTAGAGGTTGCCGAAGAACTCGTCGAAACCGTGGTTGGTGGGGAGGAATTCGTCCAGGTCTCCGAGGTGATTCTTACCGAACTGGCCGCATACGTAACCGTGCGGCTTTAGCAGTTCCGCCAACGTTACGTCTTCAGGCTGCAGGCCGAGTTTTGCGCCCGGGAGCCCTACCTTGAGCAGGCCGGTGCGAATCGGCGATTGGCCGGTTATGAAGGCGGCGCGGCCGGCGGTACAGCTCTGCTGGGCGTAAAAATCGGTGAACAGAACGCCCTCTTTCGCTATCCGGTCGATGTTGGGCGTCTTATAGCCCATCATCCCCTGATTGTAGGCGCTGATGTTCCAATAGCCGATATCATCGCCCATCAGAACGAGGATGTTCGGTTTATTACTTGCCATGGTTATCTCCTTATTTTTCGCTTATAGCGCGTGAACATTAAATGAGTAAAACTTTCCCTTTTCGAATAAATCCTTAAATTCTTTAAACCTTTACATCTTCATTCACGAACGTCCACAGCACTTTTTGAACTTCAAACCGCTGCCGCAGGAACAGGGGTCGTTGCGGCCTACTTTATCCGGCGTCGCCGTGGAACGGCCTTCCGCCGCGGCTAAAATGTCCATTATCGCCAGGGCGCTTGCCAGGTAATTAGTGAAATATTCCCGAAAAGATTCTAGAAACTTCCTCTACTTACCTCCCCTCTTATAATCTTAGTAATTTTGTCAAGAATTATTGTCGTCATAATAACTATCTAGCCTATACCTGTCAAGTAGGAATTTATACGCTAGTGAGACACTGAAGGGAAACGCCCGGAGCTCCTCGGTACTGGTGGAACCCTTACAAAGGCCCGGCGTGAGAAAAAGGGCCAGGAGGAGATCGAAAAGTTACCGTTGGAGGATTAGAAAATAACGCCGGGTTTCGCGGGCCGGGGAGACGTCACCGTTGAGAGGAAAGGGGATTACCTGCCTTTCGGCGAACCGATGGAGGACGGGGTCTACTGGCGTAATGCGTATACTTACCTCGGCAACGAGGACGACGGCGGGTTGATGTACTCCCACGTCCGATACTACGCCAAGGAGCTCGGGCGGTTCTGTTTAACAAGTTGCCGTTATTAAAAGAACAATATCGATGTATCGATAATTGCCGCGAGCTATATCACTCGACCATATATCGACCAAATATTTTGGAAATTGCGGATATTTAAGATTTGTCGGAAACTCTAGAAACGGCGTAACTTACTGATAATTATATAAGTAACGTGTTAAGAAGAATTTACGAATTTACCCAGTTTTTGCTTTTAAGCAGTGGGTCGCAGGTTCGATTCCTGCACGGCTCAAGGTGAGTAAAACGAAGCCCCCGGGAGGGGGTTTTCTTTTAGGGTAAAATCGCGCCTGGATGCCGTGCATATTAGTCTTGGTGATTCAAATCGGAAATGCGTTGAATGCGTTGTTTTACGCGTTTAATAAAATATGCGTTAAAACGCCAATTCAGGTCATTTTTTACTTGACACGGTCTTCGCGTAATCTTATGTTAGCGTAAGTTTCGACGGAATAAAATAAACAACTTACCTACGGTATCTTGCTACCGGCGGCGGAAAAGGAGAAGGGTATGAAAAAGGCGCGGACTATTCTTTCCATCGTAACGGCGACGGCTTTACTCGCCGCAACGACGGGCCTCGTAGCTTGCGGGCCGAAAGAACCCGAGACGATAAAGATCGGGGTGATATCTTCACTTACGGGAACGATAGCGCCTTACGGCGAAAGCGTATGGGAAGGCGTCCAAATTGGGATTGACGAAATAAACGAAAACGGTGGTATAGATGGAAAGCAGATCGAGGTAATTATCGAAGATGATCAATCAGACGCTAAAATAGCTACTACTGTAATGAATAAACTAATAGATGAGGACGGTGTACCAATAGTTCTAGGTCCCGTGGCAAGTAGTAGTGTTATGGCCGTAGCACCTATAGCTAACGAGCGAAAAACGGTCGTTCTTTCGCCAGCCGCCGCAAGCCCTAGTATAACGGAAGCCGGCGATTATATTTTCCGTAATAGGGCTGCGGGTGGTTTAGAGGCGTTAAAACTCGCTGAGTATGCATATACGGAGTTAGGAGTAAAGAATGTATGCCTTCTATATATCAACACCGATTACGGGATCGGTTATAAGGGTATAATACTAGATACTTTTACAAACCTAGGCGGAACGATAGGATTTGTTGAATCTTTCGACCAGGGTGAAACTGATTTTAGGACGTTAATTACAAAGGTTTCGGGATACGAGCCGGAAGCTGTTTTCCTTTTGGGGAATCCTTACGAGGTAGGATTGATACTTAAGCAGTCGAAAGAACTTGGTTTCAAGACCGTTTACTTGTCGAATAACGTTGAGAGTGATGAACTACTTGAACAAGCTGGCGACGCAGCTAACGGCTTGGTATTCGTACTTCCGTATTTCGATGCTACTTCTGTCCAACCTAACGTAAGGTATTTCGTAGAAAAATACGAAACTCGTTTCGGTAGAATTCCGGACCTATACGCTGCCAACGGTTACGACGCTGCGTATCTTTGTAAGATCGCTATAGAACGCGGCGGCTATAACGCGGAAGGGATAAAGGAAGCGTTATACGGAATCAAAGGCTATGAAGGCGTTAACGGGTTGATATCTTTCGACGAGAACGGTGATGTCGAGAAACCTTTAACATTTAAAAAGGTCGAAGACGGCGAGTTCGTAAATATAGGTTTATAGGAATGAAGGTTCAGTTAGTTAATGCGCCCCTTTCTGAGACTTATTATGGAATATCGCGGTCCGGCGTATACCAACCGTTGAACCTAGTCGCATTAGCTACGTATATTAAGTACGCTTTACCATATATCGATATAGAGATACTTGATGGTGACGTTTTACCGAAAGACGAAATACTTAAGAAAATTGACGCAGATATAGTAGGTATAAGCCCGAAAATACTAACATACGAGAGTTCTTTAGAGATAGCACAGGTTTCGAAAGAAATAGGCGCTCTAGTGGTAATGGGGGGACCTCACGCTACGGCGTTGTCGAAGGTTATATTAGAAAAGCGCGATTACGTTGATTATATAGTGATTGGCGACGGCGAGAAAGCGTTAGTCGATATAATAAAAGGTAAACCGAAACCGGAAATAGACAATATAGCGTTTAAGGAAACCGACCGAGTTGTATTTAACCGAGAAGTAAACCTTGACCTTAACGAACTTCCCACACAGGATAATAGTTTTATTGACTTGTCCCCTTATTTTGATAATTTTAAAACGACGTTCGGGCATTACGGATTCGCAAAACCCATCTCGGTGTATTCACATAAGGGTTGTTCGTGGCAGTTAACAAACGGCGGATGCGTCTTTTGCAGACGCTTCGAAAGAGGCGCGAGGTCTAAAGAACCGACGTTTTTCTGGGACGAAATTAAGAGACTTATAAAAGATTATGATATCGATTTTATATGGGACGTGTCGGACGATTTTACCGCTGATAAAGTGTGGCTTGAACGATTTGTACGAGAGAAACCTGCGGGTATATCTACCCGTTTTTTCGTTTATGGTCGTCCGAATTATTTGGACGAGCAAACCGTTAAGTTGTTGTCGGAACTTGGTTGTTACGAAATCCTGGTAGGGGTTGAGTCTGGCGATAATTCGGTTTTAAAAAAAACGGTTAAAGGTATTTCTATTGACGACGGCCTTAACGCCGGAGAAATATTAAAGGATTTCGGGATTAAAATGTACCCCTCTTTTGTCTTAGGGTTACCTGGCGAAACTAACAAGACGGCCAGAAAAACACTAGATTTAGCGAGACGGTTGGTGGATACCGGTAACGTTTACCAGCTCGCGTGTTCAACTCTTATACCGTTACCTCAGTCTAAGTCTTTTGATATGGTGATTAGCCAACTGGAATTAAAAAAGAAATACATGGGAGAAGATATCTTGCCGGTCGAAGAACTCCGCAAGGATTGGGTAAAGTATTTTTGCAACGTAGAATACGCGTATTTAGAAGAAATATTAAGTGAAATTCTAAAACTAGTACCGGTATCCAGTAGTTTCGGCCGACCGAAGGAGTAGGTTAAATGCGGTACGAGGGACTGTCTCCTCCGCCTGAAATTAACGGATTAGATTTCTCTGCTGAAGATAAACTTATGGCCCGACAAAATGGTCGGATGCGTTTATTAACCGTACTTACGGATATGGGTTGCAATTTCAAATGCCCTTATTGTTTTACAATGGGTACTCGCTCTAGCGAAAGAGAACCTTTATCCCTGAGCGAGTATAAGGATCTTTTTAGGCAAGCGAAGGAATTAGGCGTCAAATCTGTTTGGTGGGTGGGTTTAGGTGAACCGTTGATGTACGAGGGGATTTGGGACTTCTTAGAACTGATTAAATCGCTTGATTTAACGCCGCTAGTATTTACTAACGGGAGCTTAATTACGAAAGAAGTGGCCAAGGAGTTATTTGATGTTGGTGCTTCGGTCTATGTCAAAGTCAACAGCTTCAATCCGGAGATACAGGACAAGCTAGTAGGAAATATCGATGGTGCTTCTTATCGGATGCGGAAAGGTCTCGATAACCTTTTAGGAGTTGGGTTTGGGAACGGGGAAATACATAGGATAGCTATACAAAGCATAATCACTAAAGAAAACCTATATGATATCCCGGGGCTTTACAGTTGGGCCCGCGATAATAGTGTTATCCCATTTTTAGAAATAATAGTATATAATGGTTTCACCGTCTCGGACTACGTTACGGGAATCGACCTATCAACGGAAGAAATGGAGTATATTTTCAACCTATTATTAAAAATCGACGAGGAGGAATACGGATATACTTGGGTTCCATCGCCCCCTTACGTTGGCAGGCAATGCGATAAATATTATTATGCCCTTACTGTAAACCCTTACGGAGACGTATTATCTTGCGCGGCTTCGAAGTTCATTATTGGAAATATAAGGTATCAATCGTTAAGGGGTTTATGGGAACACCCTTTTATAAAGAAGACCCGCCGTATGGATGAGTTTATCGAAGGTAAGTGTAGAGCTTGTGAAATAGCGTGTACCGGTTGCCGTGCGGAAGTTTACGCTAAAACACGAAATGTGTTCGGGGAGTTCAAAAGGTGTTGGAGGAAGTAAAAGTTGAGTAACGCGCGAACCGAAATCCGCAAGAACGCTGATGAATTCTTTACTAGTTTTCCCACAGGTACGGGGATTGCTATATTAAGGGAAAAGATGCGTGACTATTTTCGCGTAAAAATCAAAGGCGAATGCGATCAGGATGAATGCGGACCCGAAGAGAGAATGATCATCGAGAAATTGGAAAAAGAATATAACGTGAGGATTGCCGGACTACATTGGCTGTTACCAGAATTAAGTTACGATCATTTTATAACTGATTTGAGTTTCGACGATGATGTAAACAAACTAATTTCTTTTTATGACTCAACGTGGCGCGAATTAAGGGGGAAATCACATTTAGCTTATATTCATTCCGAAAGGTCGATATATCAGCCTACATATTTCCGCGTATATAAACCTAAGAATAAAGATGATGGTAAGGAAAACGGTCCAATCGTAAGTAGTGGCCTAAATGAAGACGGTATTTTCGTTTTATCACCTAATCTTATTAACCACTTCATAAATAATAGCGGGATGCCTATATTCGAGAAATGCAATATTATCAAAACTTTAGATAACGTAGATTCCCATAACGATAACAATTGCGATATTTGTAACGCTTTTTGGGGAAAACTGCACGTATACCTTATAAATAGCGGTTTATTAGACGGAACGTCTACAAATAAAGATAAATTATTGATACCTAGAAGCGTATACAATTCCTTTATTATATCTTTTTACATTACTTTTACGTTATTATCCGATGGCCAAAATGAGAAGATATTCGGCGAATACGGGTACGCGGATTTTCTATTTAAACCTATAACGGTAGAGGGTAAAATTAAGGCTATTGCTGCTTTTGTATTTAATATTGTAGACGCGGAAGGTACTGAAGGGTTTAATAATATAGAATATACTTTAGATAAGTGGTTAGGACCTTACGCTGACTCTTTGCAAGCAAATAGTAAAAGATTTATATATTGGGAATATGAATTAATGGAATTGATAAAAGCCGAATTAATTAATTATATAAAAATAGATTACGATGAGGGAGTTAAAAGCGGAAGCGTAGATAAATCGTTTCCTGATTATTTGGAAGAAAATATTGGATATATTGTCGATGAATATAAAAAGAGACATTATAGCGAAGTGGGATCGATATTAGATGGTATTATTGGAGGATATAAACTAAAAACTAAAGGTGCTGGGTATGAAGAAATAACTTATGACAAATTAGAAGTAATAATGGAGGATATATAAATATAATATATATATAATATTATGATACGTAATATAAAGATAGCGATAGTAAGGTACAATATGATATATATATTGCTATTTAGCTTGTGCATGGGTTTATCGGTAGCGTATTTAACGAGCGGAGAATTCGTTAAATCGGTAGTATCAGTATTAACTAGTGTATTATTCTTGGTAGCTAATCATTGTGTAACGGAAATTAGGGACGTAGCGTTTATTGAAGGTGGCGCATTGAAAACGAAGATTATAAAAACATATAATGAGTATAAATACCATTTCGGAATAATAATCGGTACAACGTTAATAGGGGTAAGCGGATTGATATCGATAGCAATATTAGAGATATTATATAAATAAGTTAGTTAATATTTCGGAAAAGTAGGGTTAATATATATTTACCCCCAACTGACAGCTAACGTTCTCATCGCCGCGGCGGGATATACGCTGGTGGCCGTCGGCTTCGGGTTGGTCTTCGCGACGACCCGTTTTTTTCACTTCGCCCACGGGGCCGTGTACACTGTCGGCGCGTACCTGGCCCTGGTCTTCGTCAAGTGGCTGGGGCTGCCGCTTCTCGCGGGCGCGGCCGCCGCGGTCGTCCTCTGCGGGGCCCTGGGCGCCCTGATGGAGTTCGTCCTCTACCGGCCGCTCCGGCGCCGGGGCGCCACGCCGCTGGTCCTCCTTCTCGCGAGCCTCGGGGCGTACATCGTCCTCCAGAACACCATATCCCTCGTCTTCGGCGACCAGACCCAGACCCTGCGGTCCGGCGTCGTCCGCGTCGGTCTGCCGGTCCTCGGCGCGCGGATTACGCCGGTACAGATATGGATAATAGCCGTGGCCGTCGCCCTGACGGTCCTGGTGTGGCTCCTGGTCAAGAAGACCCGGCTCGGTATTTCGATGCGGGCCGTCGCCAACGACCCGGAGCTGGCTCTCATCTCCGGCGTCCCGGCCGACACGGTCATCCTCGCGAGCTTTGTCCTCGGGTCCGCGCTGGCCGGCGCGGCCGGCATCCTGGTCGCGATGGACGTGGACATGACGCCGACGATGGGGATGAACGCGCTGATGATGGGCGTCGTCGCCGTCATCGTCGGCGGGACCGGCTCGGTGCCGGGAATAGCGCTGGCGGCGCTCCTCCTCGCGGCGGCCCAGCACTTCGGCGTCTGGCAGATAAGCTCCAAATGGCAGGACGCGATCGCGTTCGTGATACTCCTGGTATTCCTGTTCTTCCGGCCGCAGGGCTTCTTCGGCCGCAAGGTCCGGAAGGCGGAGGTTTAATTGGCTTACTTACTCCACATACTAATCCTTATCGGTATCTACGTAATCCTGGCCGAGTCGCTCAACCTCATCGCCGGGTACGCGGGCTTGCTCTCCATCGCCCACGCGGCCTTCTACGGCGTTGGCGCGTACGCGGTGGCTTTGTTAGCGCTCCGGTTTGCCGCGCCCGTGTGGTTGACGGTACCGGCGGCGCTCTTGGCCGCGGGGGCGTTGGGCCTTATCGTGGCGTGGCCGGGGCTTCGCATCCGGGACGACTACTTCGTTATCGCGACCTTCGCGTTCCAGATAATCGTCTTCAGCGTGATGAACAACTGGGTCGGCCTGACCGGCGGGCCGCTCGGCCTCCCCGGCATCCCCCGGCCCGAGCTCTTCGGCTGGGTGGTGAACGAGCACTGGGAGTTCCTGGTCGTCGTGGCCGTCGCCGCGGGCGCGACCGTCTTTGTAAGCTGGCGCCTGGTCCGATCGCCGTTTGGGCGGGTTCTCCGCGCTATTCGCGAGGACGAGGTTTTTGCCGCGGCGATGGGGAAGAACGTTGCCCGGTTCAAGAGCACTGTCTTCGTGGTTGGCGGGGCGATGGCCGCCGTCGGCGGGTGCCTGTACGCTTACTACATCACGTTCATCGACCCGACGAGTTTTACTGTCATGGAATCGATATTCATCATCTCGATAGTGATAGTCGGCGGCGCGGGGAGCCTGCGGGGCGCGGTTCTGGGCGCCGTAGTGCTGGTGGTGCTGCCGGAGGCGCTGAGGTTCGTCGGGCTGCCCAACGCCGTGGCGGCCAACTTGCGGCAGATATTCTATGGTTTACTTTTGATACTCTTTATGATGTTCCGGCCGCAAGGGTTAATCGGCGAGTTCGGGTTTAGACGAAAATAAGGCTCGATGCTTAAAATAAACGACATCTCCAAATCCTTCGACGGGACCGTGGCCCTTGACGGCTTCTCGGCCGAGGTGCCCGAGGGTGCCGTGGTCGGGCTTGTGGGACCAAACGGCGCCGGGAAGACGACGTTGTTCAACGTCGTCACCGGGTTTCTGCGGCCCGACGCCGGCGAGATAATATACGACGGGCGTAAGTTGAAAGGCGTTCCGCCGCACCGGGTTGCCCGCCTCGGTATCGCTCGGACGTTTCAGGAACTGCGGCTCATCTATCGGATGACGCTTCTGGAGAACGTGATGCTTTCGTTCCCCGGACAGGCCGGCGAGTCGCCTGCGGGCGCGTTCGCCCTGTGGCCGTTGGTGGGGCGCCAGGAGCGCCGCAATCGGGCGGAAGCCTTTGCGTTGCTCGAGTACGTCGGGCTAGCCGAGAAGGCCGACGACCTGGCCGACAACCTGAGCTACGGTCAACAAAAGCTGTTGGCGCTGGCCTGCTGCCTGGCCGCCGGCGGCGAGTTGTTACTCTTAGACGAGCCGGTGGCCGGCGTCGCGCCCATGATGGTCGATAAGATACTGGACCTGATACGGGATCTGAAGGCGGGGGGTAAGACCGTCGTCCTCATCGAACACAACTTCGCGGCTATAACCGACGTCTGCGACCGGGTCATCTTTATGGACGAGGGCCGCGGCGTCGCCGAGGGGACGCCCGACGAGATACGGGCGAACCCGGACGTTATCGAGAGCTATTTGAGGTAAATGGGGCCGTTAATTAACATATCTTCCCTCGCGGCCGGTTACGGCAAGAAGCAGGTGCTCTACGACGTGTCGCTGGACGCGGCCGCCGGCGAGGTCGTGGCCGTGATCGGGCCGAACGGTGCCGGGAAGACGACGCTACTCAAGGCCGTCGCTGGCGTCATCAAGCCCTGGTCCGGCTCGATACTTCTGGATGGGCGGGAGGTCGGGCCGCTTGGCCCGGTCGCGATGCTCGACCTGGGCGTCGTATTCATTCCCCAGGGGCGGGTGGTCTTCGACGAGCTGACCGTCGCCGAGAACCTAAGCATCGCCGGGCGCCGGATGTCGAAGGCGCGGTTTCGGGAGCGCGAAGAATTCGCCCTTAATACTTTCTCCGAGCTGAGGGGCAAGTACGGCGGGTCCGCCGCCAACCTCAGCGGCGGGATGAAGCAGATGCTCGCGCTGGCCCGGGCGTGGATTGTACGGCCCCGGGTGCTGTTGCTGGACGAGCCATCGCTCGGCCTTTCGCCCGACTATGTCCGGGACGTATTTAATAAGGTTCAGGATATCAGTAAGGAAAACGACACCGCTGTACTTGTTGTGGAGCAGAAGGCCCGGGAGGTCGGCAAGTACGCGGACCGGGTCGCGGCTCTCAAGCTTGGGCGGGTGGTCTATGACGGCGCGCCGGCGGTCGTCGAGGACGCGGCTACGATGGGAGAAATATTTTTGTAATCGAGCTTTACCTAATCTTATTGTTTCAGTAAACGGCTATTTTAGTTCGCCCACCGAAGCTTCCTTGTTCGCTTTCTAGCGGTCTTTAGTGTAACGCTCTCCTTTTTATCCTCATAGTTAAATTACCCTTGCGGTCGCCCGCGCTTTATGCTAAAGATATGTTCAAAATTTCACAAATCGGCCGACGGACGCCGATAAGACGAAAAACTTCCATCGGCTCTTAGTATACAGGGAGGATAGATGCTTCCGTTTGAAGGGCACGTTATACCCCGGGTCGTAGGGACCGCTATGTTAGTTACGGCCTTGCTCGTTTTCTTCTCGATATTATTTCGGAAGGTACGGTTGTTATTCGTCGGTCGGCCGGAAAATCGGTTCGATAATATGCGTCAACGTTTCCGCGACTTCTTCTCGATGGTCGTCGGGCAGAGCCGGGTCGTACGCGAACCGGCGTCCGGGCTGGGGCACGCGTTAATCTTCTGGGGGCTTATCGTCCTCGTTATTAAGAATATCCCCATAATACTCTCGCCTATCTGGCCCGGAGCCTACGTACCTTTCTTTACCGACAGAGCCTGGTTCGCCCTGCTGTTCGACGTGGTTATCCTGTTGGGTTTCGTCGCGTTGGCTTTTGCCGTCGTGTGGCATTTCTGGTTTAAACCGAGAAAGGGTATAACCCGTGGGTTCAAACCGGACTTTATCCTGTTCGCGGCCGGTATCATGGGCACTCACCTTACTATCGAAGGGTGGCTTATCGCCACCGGGGCCGACGGCGGGCTGGGCGCCTGGATGCCTTTGGGGCTTATAACCGCTACGGTGTATGAAGCGTTGGGCCTGGTCGGGACGCAGATCGGTTATTACCTTTACGCGGCGTCCTGGTGGATTCACGTCGCGATGGTACTGGCCTTCTTCGCCCTCGGGCCGACGAAGAAACATCTCCATATGATATTATGCCCCTTCAACGAGTTCTTCCACGACTTGAAACCCGCCGGCGGAGTTCGGGACCAGGACGTCGAAAACGAGCAAATCCGGCACTTCGGTTACACGAGGATGGACGAGCTTACATGGAAGGGTCTTCTGGACGCCCTCGCTTGTGTCGAGTGCGGCCGATGCCAGGAGAACTGTCCGGCTTATAACACGGATAAGCCGCTTTCGCCCAAAGAGGTTATCCAGGGTCTTCAGGAGGTTTTAATCGAGGATGGGAAGCGGCTCAGGAAGCTGAAAGGATATTACGACGAGGAGAACATCGAGTCCCTGGTCGACCGGACCGACGGCCTCAGCTACGACTCTATCTGGTCGTGTACTAACTGCGGCGCGTGCATGGAGCACTGTCCGATTTCGATTGAACACGTCGATAAAATCCTGGGTATCAGGCGCGCTATGGTCCTGAACGAGGGTCGAATACCCCACGAGGTTGCGCCGACGATTACGGGTGTCGTACGGCGGAACAATCCGTGGAACCTTCCCGAGAAAGAACGCCTCGATTGGGCGAACGGTTTGGACGTGCCGACCGTGGCCGACAAGCCCGACGCCGAATATCTGTACTGGGTCGGTTGTATTAGCTCCTTCGACGAACGCAGCACGAAAGTGGCCCGGGCGTTCGCGACGCTTATGAATAAAGCGGGCGTTGATTACGCGGTACTGGGTACCGAGGAAGGGTGCTGCGCCGAGTCGTTCAGGCGGATCGGTGCCGAGGACCTGTTCAAGGAGAAAAACGCGGCGAACATCGAGAAGTTCAAAGAGTACGGCGTAAAGAAGCTGGTAACCGGCTGCCCCCACTGCTACAACACCTTCAAAGTCGAGTACCCCGATTTGGGGTTCGAATTCGACGAGGTCGTACACCATACCGATATGCTCGCCGGTTTCATCGCCGACGGCCGGCTCAAACCGGAAAAACCCGTCGAAATGGCCGTAACGTTCCACGATAGTTGTTTCATGGGGCGGTTCAACGGTATTTACGAGACGCCCAGGGATATCGTCCGGGCGATTCCGGGCGCGATCTTGCAGGAGATGGATAAGAACTACTCCAAGTCCTTCTGCTGCGGCGCCGGCGGCGGTCGGATGTGGATGGAGGAGGACATCGGGAAACGCATCAACCTGGACCGGGTCCAGCAGGCGCTCGCGACGGAACCGGACTGCATCGCCGCCGGTTGCGCTTACTGTATGAACATGTTCGACGACGCTCTGAAGGAGGAAGGCGTCGAGGAGGCCGTTAAGTTCATGGACGTTGCCGAACTGTTGGCCGAATCGGTACAGTAGTTTTACGTCGTTGCGATTCCGGGCGCCGGTTGGGCGCCCGTTTTCGTATCGGCAACGGGTAGCAGCGTACGCGGCGGTGTGTTATACTTACGAGGTTAACGGTTATATTCCGTAGGAGGCGGTTTGGATAGGTTATTCTTAGTATTGTTTGTTGTCGGCGTCATGGCGGCCGCGGGCGCCGAGGAAGAGCTGGTCGACGTATCCGATATATATATGGGCATTGTCGAGGGCGAATGTACGGCCGTCAACTCGGCGAACGTGATAACGATCAGGGACCTGGGCGAGGTCGGGTTGATCGGCGTTCGAGAGGTGTCTCCCGGCGATGATTATTATTACGAGGCCGTTAATCTATTAAAAACGCGGTTACTCGACCGGGAAGTCCAGATAGAGGTGTGTTCCAACCTGCCGATGAACGAGAAGGGGCAGATCCGGGCCGTCATCTATTACGCAGACGGCGGCGCGTGGTTGAACGTCGCGATCGAGCTTATCGAGGAGGGCCTGGCCCGGGTAGCCCTGGTCCCGATGTGCCACGTCGATACGAAAGCATATCTGGAGTACGAGAAGAAAGCGAAGAAGGCGCGCCGGGGGCTTTGGGAGGATTGGGAAGAATAGCCGGTTCTTACCGGCGTGTTATGGACGCCCACGAGTTCAGGGAACGGCTGAGGACGATCGCGCGAGAGAAGACGCGCGAGCCCCGAGCCCAACGGGGGAAAAAAGAGCGGACAGGGCCCTTATCCGAGGTCTGGCCGACTGAGCGCGCCGACGGGTTTACGATAGCGGAACCGCCGTGGCCCGAGTACGTACCGGAGCCGGCGGTCGATACCGTACCTTTCGAGCGTGCTCTCGTCGTGGACATAGAAGCGATGGGCTTACGGGACCTTCCTGTGTTCCTGGTCGGTTTCGCCGAAGTTACAGGCAAGGGCGTAAACTTAGAGCAATACATCGCCGAGCATCCCGACGAGGAGCCTGCCCTTCTCGAGGCTACGGTGGAACGGTTAGCGGAAACCGACTTAAACGTAACTTACAACGGTCGGGCGTACGACTTCCCGTTCCTATCGGCGCGGTGTACGTACTGCGGGGTCCGGTGGCCGGAGGATATCCGCCACGTAGATTTGCTTCACGTGGTTCGTAGGCGGTTGGGCGCTGGACTTCCCGACTGCCGGTTATCGACCGTCGAGGCGGCGTTGGCGGGCGTTGACAGGCGCCGGGACATAGGTTCCGATTCGGTACCGGAGTTGTATAAACGTTATGTCGCCGACCCGAACGGGCGTGTACTCGTCCCCGTGCTGGAACATAACCTGATAGATATGGCGGCGACGGTTTTAATCTACCTTGAGTTAGCCCGTCTTTTCCCGGAGGACTTCGCAGGAATTAGCGATATAACGGTGGATAATCAAGAAGATTTATTTAACGGTACGACGAGATAATCGTCCGTTAACGTGGGGAGAACGCCGATGGATAAACAGAGGCTTACGCTGACGGCGGGTTTGTTATCGGCCGCGCTGGGAATCAAGTTGGTATACAACGTAGTTTACGCGCTGACGTACTTTTTTACCGGCGCCGGCGATCTATTCGGCGGTGATTATAGTATCTATCTGGGCGCGACGGCTCGCCTTATCGTTTACCCGGCGTGGTACGCGTTCGCGTTGAGCTTGCTGGTACTCCTCGTCGTCGCCGCGGCGGCTTCGGCGGCGCGCGGCGGTCGGGCCGCGTACTTCTGGTTGGCGGCCATCGACGGGTACGTGGTTATTTCGGCGGTTATCGCGATAATCGGCACAATCGTTACGTTCGCCGTGGGCGCGCTGGCCGGCGGACCGGCGTCGCTCCTGCCGATGTTAACCCACCTGTTGGACGGGTTCGTCGGGCTGTTTTCTCTGGCGGTCGCCCTCGTACCGACGTATTTACTAATCGCCTACTTCCGCAAAGCGATACCGAAAAAGACGACCGGCGATACGGTTTCGCCCGAAAAAGAATAATATGCGTCTCGTTCTATACGCAGTTTTATTCGCGACCGCCACGTCGTCGGAAACTATAGACGACGCGCTTTTCCAACGGCTGTCCGAAGTCCCGCCGGACGAGATGGTACCGATAGTAGTTACGATGGCCGACCGGTATCCGTCGGAGCGGTTATTTTCGCTAACTTACTTTTTACCGAAAGATGACGCCAGGGCGGTTGTCGTAAACGACCTTAAAAATCACGCCGCGTTCACTCAAGCCGATTTACTCGGTACGCTGGCGCGATTGGAAACCGAAGGGACGGTCGCCGACGTTGTAAGTATATGGGCGGCGAACGTAGTCAGCCTCCGCGCTGCGAGCGACGCTATAACCGTACTCGCGGCCCGAGACGACGTACGTTCGGTACGTTGGGACCGCGAATGGCCTCTCGAAAGGTTATTGGACACTGAAGAGCCTGCCCGGGCTGCTGCGCCGGCCCGGGGCCTCGGCTGGCACATAACCCGCATAAACGCCGACGACGTCTGGGACGAGGGATATACCGGCTCCGGCGTCCTTGTTTGCGTCGTAGATACGGGCGTTAATTATAACCACGCCGACCTAGCCGACCATATGTGGGACGGCGGGCCCGAATTCCCTAACCACGGGTGGGATTTCTCCGGGCCCGGACCGGGCGACGCCGATACGATGGACTACCATGGCCACGGGACCCACGTCGCCGGCGTGCTGGCGGGAGACGGCTCCGCCGGAACCGGGACCGGCATCGCGCCCGACGCGACGGTAATGATCGCGAAAATAGCGAACGAATCCGACGCGTGGGAGGGGTGGCAATTCGCGCTGGAGCAGGGGGCCGACATTTGCAATCTGTCGTGGGGTTGGGACGCCGATATGCTTCCGGACTACGCAACCTGGCGTTCCCTCGCCGACGCGGCGTTGGCCGCCGGGATGCTCCACTTCAAGTCCGCCGGTAACCTGGGCGACGACATAGACGATTACCCGGTCCCGTGGAACGTAACGTGTCCGGGAATGGTCCCGCCGCCAAGGCTTCACGAGGACCAGACGCTTGCGGGCGGCCTTTCCGGTCTTCTGGCGATAGGGAACACCGACAGCGACGACGAAATACGGTACAGCTCCAGCCGTGGCCCCTGTACGTGGGAGGATATACCGGCGTACGACGATTATCATTACGACCCGGAGATGGGGTTGTTAAAACCCGACTTTACGGCGCCCGGCACATACGTCGTAACTTGTTCCCATAGCGACGACGCAGGGTATTTTATATCGACCGGGACGTCCATAGCCGCACCGTGTGCCGCCGGCGCCGCGGCTCTTCTTCTGTCGTGGAACCCCGACCTTACGCCCGCCGAGCTGGCCGAAGCGCTGGACGAGGGTGCCGTGGATTTGGGCGACCCGGGCTTCGACAATACTTACGGCGTAGGCCGCGTGGACCCGTACGCCAGCCTGAGCGCATTGACCGACGTTGACCTGGAGTTCTTCCGGGGCGCCCGAACCGCCCGGGGAGTCGTCTTGGACTGGAGCATAATCGGTGTTACCGACGGCTTGTTTAACCTTTACAGGGAAACGCGACCGATGGGTCGTCGGTTGATGAACGTGGGTGACGGAAGGGCGCTCGTAAACGACGCGCCGATAATCGGCGAAAGCCCGTTTGAGTACGTAGACGTTGCGGCTCCCGAGTCGACACTCGATTATTGGTTGGAGTATACCGACCCGTCGGGTCGGAGCGGCTTATACGGCCCGGCATCGGTCGGCGTGTCGGAGCCGGAGCTGTTCCGTTTGGCGCTCACGCAGAATCGGCCGAACCCGGTTAAGGACTTTACGACTTTCGAGTTTACCCTCCCTACGGGGTGTATTGACGCCGAATTGGCCGTTTACGATATCGCCGGTCGGCGCGTCGCGACGGTCTTCTGGGGGTCGGGCGCCGGGTCCCATACGGTCGAGTGGGCGCCCGTCGGCGACGACGGAAGGCGGTTACCGGCCGGCCTTTACGTCGTTGTATTGTCGGCAACCGGGAAAAGGGCGGTCCGAAAGGTGGTCGTCGAGTAACCGCGCGGTTCCGGTTTTCCCTTGAAAACCGATTACGTATAATATATAATGATATGGGTTATGGTTAGAGAAAGGGGAACGTTATGAAAAAGTTGTTCATAGTGTTCGCGTTATTATCGGCCGTTGCCGTCGGCGCGGCGTTCGAACGCATCGTCCTCGGCGAGCTGATAACCTCGGTTTTTTGAGCGGGTTGTCCGGCCGCAGAAGCGGAACTGCATCAGGTGCTCGAGAACCACCCCGACCGGTTGGTGGTCATAGAGCTGCATCAGGACGATACGCCTTCCTGTCCCGAGTCGATAGCGCGTGCTATGTTCTATGGGACTGCGGATACCCCGACGGTCATTTTTGACGGCGACGTCCGGCCCGAGTTGACCGGTTACGAAAGCCTTTACGGTGTTTACGCCGCCATACCGATGCCGTTATATATAGGTATCCTGGTTACGAAGACGGGTAATAACTTCAACCTTACGGCTACGGTTACCCGCGAAGGCGACGTGCCCGCCGGCGGCCTGAAAATCTACTGCGCCGTAACGGAGACTTTCGGGTACGATGGTCGCACCCTTACTAACGTTATGAGGGATATGTATCCTGCCGGCGGTAAAGACTTCGCCATCAACGACGGGCAGACCAAGGCCGTCGACTTCAGCGGTACTCTCGACGGCTCCTGGAACGTGAACAACCTCGAGTGGGTCGTGTGGGTGCAGAAGCCGGACTCCGGTAACCCGAGCCTACAAGTCGTTTACGGCGCTAACAAGGGCGCCGGGACGGCTATCGGGATTGAACCGATGTCGTTCGGTAAAATTAAAGCGGCTTTCAACTAATACTGCGACGTTAAGCCTTAGAGGAAACCGCCGTATCCGCGGCGGTTTTTCATTTCAATAAAACCTTACGTGTTTGTTTACGTTTACCCCGCGCCGGTCCGTTCGCCTAACTTAACCGCCGGTTCCAGTTTCGTGACTTTACGGTATACCGGCAAGAAACGGGCGAACGCCATGGCGATAAGCTCGAGGACGCCGGAGCCGACGAAAACGAGACCGGTCCCGATTACGTCGGCCAGGTATCCGAAGACACCCATACTTACCATCCCGAGAGGGTCAAACATCACCGAGAAGACGCCCATCGCCCGGCCCATCTTATCCTCCGGTATGTACTCCTGCAATAACGTCATAATGGTTATGCTGAAAACGGTGCCGATTATTCCGAAGACCGCGAAAAGCCCCAGCGCCGCGTAGTACGAAGTGTTTATCCCCAGGAGTATTACGATAACAGAATCGAGGAATAATAGATTAATGATAATCGAGATTCGGGAGAATCGTTGGCCGATCAACCCGTACAAGAAGGCTCCGACGATACCGCCGACGCCCAGGGCCGATATAAGGTACCCGAACGCCAAATCACCTTTCCCCAGGACTTCTTTGACCATGACCACAAAAAGCGGGTTCAAGCCATGGGTTACGAGGACCAACGCGCTGAACGTGAAGATAATGTAGCGCATCATCGGGTCGCCAATCATAAACCTGAGACCCTCGGCGAACTCCCGGAAATAGGACGGCTTGTCGGTCGCCGTAGATACAGGCTCGCCCGCGCGCGATGTTGTTTCGCGAGTTTCCGGTTTTCTAATTAAAAAGATCATAAAGGCGGAGAAGAGGAACGTAAACGAGTTAAGCAAGAAAGCCGGCGTAGTACCCCAGAAGCCGACGATAAGCCCGCCCGCCGCCGGCCCGATAATCGCGACCACGTTCTGCGTCGTTACGTTGAGCGAGTTGGCGGTTAGAAGATCTTTCTTCCGTACTCTTTGCGGGATGAGGGAAAAAACGCTCGGGAAGAAGGCCGAGTTGGCGGCGCCGATGAGGAACGCCAGGGCGTATATCTCCCAGATGTTCCGGGCGAACGGGAATAATATTACGAGGGCGAAGCGGGCCACGTCCGACGCGATAATCAGCTTCCGCTTGTCCATCCTGTCGGCGAGGACGCCCATGACCGGCGACAGAAAGAAATTCGGTTTTGCCATTATAATCATCAGGAGGCCGAGGTTAAGCGCTTTGCCGGTCAGATCGTAGGTGTAGATCATCAGCGCGATGAAGTGTATCCGGTTGCCGACGTTGGAGATGATGCTTCCGCCCCAGAGATAGAAGAAATCCCTGTTGCGCAGGACCGCGCCGTAGTTCTTGAAGCCGCCGAAGAGCGAGGGACGTACGGGCGTTTCTTCGGGGAGTTGTGGATCTTCTGTCGCCATCAGGTAACGTTTGATAGAGGATTAATGTTAGTCTATATGTTCGCGGCGTCTTGAGGTTTCAGTATAAATACGCTTTGTTTTGAGGTAGTTACCGCTCCGGTTGCGCATAATCGTTCGTTCATCCATTCGCGGCCAACCAGAGGACGCCGAAGCGCTTAACTTTCACCGCCGCCGGCGCTATCCGGTGCTCTTCGATATCGTCGGCGTAGTCCAGGTATTTCATATCTTTCTTCGCGGCTTCGGCCGGCGGAACCCACCGGGCGAAACTGGCGTCGTCCAGCTCTGGGAACGCGAGGAGCGGGTTGGATATATCGCTTTTCAGGTCTATCGCGACGACCGGGATGCCCTGGTGCGCCGCTTCCTCGGCGACGCAAATGCAAAGCCCTGCTTTGCCCGAGCCGGTCGTACCGACACAGAACCCGTGGGTCGTCAGGTCCGCCGATTTGTACATTATCTGGGGCCCGACGGTCTCGCCCTTTTCCAGGTCGTGTTCTTTACCGAGGTAAAACCTACCTTTTCGGCCGATATCCATCATAAAGCCGGACCTTCTTCGCGGAATATAACACCCGCTCAACGGGCGGGCAAGCGTATTTACCTTGCACGCGGCAGGCGGCGGCTGTAATATCAACGTCTGGTGTATGGAAGTATCCGAAGGATATATTGAAGCGCTCGAGTTTCTTGATAGTCTCGTTAACTACGAGAAGGGCGAACGGTTTCCGAAGTACGATACGCGGGCGTACGACCTGGAGAAGTTCGCCGAAGTGCTGCGCGGGTTGGGTGACCCCCACAGTTCGTACCCGGTAATTCATATCGCCGGTACCAAGGGCAAAGGCTCGACGGCGTATATGCTCTCGGCGGTTCTCCGCGCCGCCGGATACAAAGTCGGGATGTACACCTCTCCCCATCTGCGGTCGGTTCGGGAGCGTATCCAGGTAGGCGGCGCGCTTATCCCGCCGCAAGACTTCGGCGACGCCGTGGCGATTGTGAAGGACGCGTTCGGCGAACCGGAGCCGAAGTACAGGACCTATTTCGAGACGATTACCGCCGCAGCGTTTCTGTATTTCGCGTGGCACAGTGTTGACGTTGCTGTAATCGAAGTCGGCCTCGGCGGGCGCCTGGATGCGACTAACGTAGTTGACCCGGCCGTTTCGGTAATAACTTCCCTCGATTTGGAGCATACCCACGTATTAGGCGATACCCTCGCGGATATAGCGCGGGAAAAAGCCGGGATAATCAAGCCGGGGCGCCCGGTCGTTTCCGCGCCCCAGGACCGGGTAGCCGCCGAGGTATTAGTAGAAAGGGCCGCCGCCGTCGGCGCGCCCCTGTACGTGGTGGGCGAGGACTGCGCCGTGGAGTTCGACGGCCGGGAGATGACCTACTTTGGGGAGACCGGGGTAAAATCGGGTATTATCCCGGCGATGTCCGCAACTGTCCAGAGAACCAACGCAGCGGCGGCGCTGTTAGCCCTGGAACAGCTTACCGAGTTCGACGTTCCGGAAATAGCTGTACGTTCCGGTATGGCGAACGCGCCGGCGCCGGCCCGCTGCCAGGTCTTACCAGGTAAACCGGTTACGATACTTGACACGGCCTGTACCGTCGCGGCGGCCGAAGCCCTGCTCGAAGCGATTCGAGAAATACGCCACTTGCGGTTGGTTGCCTTGTGCGGTTTCTCTTTAGACAAAGATGTAGAAGGTGTAGCGGAAGTGATAGGGCCCGAGGCGTACGCCGTCGTGGGGGCCTCGGCGGACGTACCGCGAGCGATGCCGGTAGGCGAGGTTCTCGGACATTTCGTTGGGTTATGCGAGCGGCTCGAGCCGGCGGTAACGCCGGTGGACGGGTTGGTATCGGCACGGCGCCTTGCCGGGAGGGACGGGCTCGTGGCCGTAACGGGTTCTTTTTACCTCGCCGGCGAAATTTTAAAACAGTTGGAAGGAGCGTTACCTTGATTATACTTACCGGCGACGAATTGAAATCACGGCTCGAGGATCCGGACGAACCGTTGGTTGAACCGTATCGCCCGGAGCAGGTACAACCGAACGGCGTTGAATTGACACTGGCGTCGGTCGCGAAACTCGTCGGACCGCCGGGCCGCCTCGGATTCGATAACGCCGATAGACGGTTGCCCGAGTACGAGGAAATCCCTTTCGACGACCGCGGATGGGTACGGCTGGAACCCGGCCCGTATTTGATTACGTACGTAGAAACGGTTCGCATACATAAGGACCTTTTCGCGATTGCGCGCCCTCGTTCGAGTTTATTGCGTATGGGCGCCGCGATATACACCGCCCTCTGGGACACCGGGTACTACGGCCGGAGCCGGAGCCTTTTGAATGTTATGAATCCGGCGGGAATCGAGTTGGAGAACGGCGCCCGCCTAATACAATTGGTTTTCTTCAAGCTCGGAAGCGGGCTCGAAAAGGGTTACGAAGGTAAGTATAGGGGCGAGAATATTTAAACCGCGATAAGCTTGTTCGTATCGTAAGTCATTGGAAACGTTATGCTACGGCCGCTGACTTCATAGTTTCTAGAAAGCGTGGCCGAACGCGAGGTAAAAGACGCCCGGTCCGCCGTCTGTCGTTATGTCTATCTCCCGGGCGTAGTCGAAACGGAGCGGACCGACGGGCGTGTTATAGCGTATCCCGAGACCTGCGCCGTAACGCAGTTTTTCTTTTTTAATCTCTTCCAGGTTGTTCCACGCGTTCCCGCCGTCTAAGAAGAAGCCGCTCCAGAAGTTCCCGAGGTTCAAACCGATCCCCGGGACGCGCACGCCTTCGAGAAACGGTAACTGGAACCGGAATTCCAGGTTGAAATAACCCACGATACGACCGCCTATGGGATTACCGTCCGCGTCCTTGGGCCCAAGGTCCCGTTCGCCGAAACCGCGGACCGAGTAGCCGCCGCCGGTGAAGAACCGTTCGTAGGTGGGAATATCCACGGTCGAACCGAAGGGCGTGATATAGCCGCCGCGGGCGTGAACGCCGATGGTCGCTCTGGGGCTGACCTGTTGGAACCGGGCGAAATCGCCGATTATTCGGTAAAAATCGATGCCCGACGGGAGCAGGCCGCCGGCGGTCTCTTCCGAGACATATATATAGTTCCCCTTGAGGGGATTGAACGGGTCGTTTTTCGTGTCGTATGTAGCCGCGAAGATAGCGCCCGTAAGGTTTCTTACGCCGGCTTCCGGATATAGGCGTTTAACTTTATCGCCTTCGTCCGGGTCGTCTATATCGACGGTAATGTACAGAGACGACCTTTTTACTATCAAACCCCCCGATATCTCGAAATGGTCCGTTAACTCTTTTATGACTTTGGGTTCTATACCGGTTTCCCGGTAGTTGTAGTTGGTGTAAAAAGCGCGTTCGTAAAAAATCGACGCTACGCCCTTGTATTTATACCCGAACAGCCAGGGCTCGGTATACGTGGCGGTTATCCCCAGTTCGTAATCGCCTTCGGAAAAACCGTATTCTATGTCGCCCCTGACGGCCAGCGACTGACCGTTATTAAACAGGAAGTTGTTGTCGCCCCAACCCGCGCTGACGGCGACTCGGTCTGGTGAACTATAACCGGGTTTTAGTTCGACCCAGCGGAACTTATCCTCCTGTACGAACGTAAGAATATCCACTACGTTCGTTTTGCCCCGTCGCGCTTCTATCCGTTTTTTAAAGTCGCCCAATTTTTCGTCGGCCTTCGGCCCGAGTCTCCGGCCAACCCCGTTTATCGTTTCTTCGTCTTCGGGAAAAAACTTCCTTACCGTAACGTCTTTATACAAACCGGTTTTATATATATTCTCCCGGCTTTTTATCAACTTCGATTCGTTGTAAACGTCGCCGGTTTTTAATTCGATTTCCCGCGTGATTATTTTGGGTCTCGTTTTAACGTTCCCGACGACGCCGATAACCCCTACAGTCATCACGTCGCCTTCTTCGACGTTGTACGTAACGACGTGGGTATCTCTGTCCAGTTCGTAAGCGGCGGAGGCCTTCGCGTAACCTTTGTCGCCGTAATACCTGATTATATTATCGATACCCTGGCGAAGGAGCCCCGCGGCCATGGGGTCGCCGGCGTCGACGCCTAGGTTGTCGCGGACGTCAAGGTAATCTTCTTTTTCAACGCCCTGTAATAAAACGTCGGCGAGTTCGGTCCGGTCCCCTTCGTTTACTTTGATTTCCAGTTTGCGGCTGTCTTCTTTTACGTCGCGGAACGACCAGTTGACCCGAACGGCAAGGAAACCTTCGGTTTCGTACTTATTTTTAACGGTCTCGATGCCTTTTTCGAGAAGGTAGTCAAAGAGGTATCTTTCGTATATCTCCCCTTTCTCGAGTCCAAGGGCGTTTTTAATTTAACTGTCGGTATACAATCTGTTGCCGCCGACCGATATTTTTTTAGATCGGAAGAGAACACGTCTTAACTACCGTAACCT